>CAUJJV010000127.1 GCA_963205375.1 Pseudomonadota bacterium | reverse complement strand
GTTCCTCGACGCAGTGCAGCCGCAGCACGCCTGGGTGCAGTCCGGGTACCGCAACCGTTTTGGGCATCCGGTGCCTTCCGTGCTGGAGCGCTACCGGGAGCGGCATATTGCGGTGCAAGACTCGCCCCATTGCGGAGCCATGGCCTGGTTTTCCCAGTATTCTGCGCAAGTGCAATGTACCCGGCTGACGCGCCAACGGTATTGGCACCACCGCGTCCCTGCGCAGGATGGATGATCCAAATCAACGAATTGGCAAAATGTGATTTTCTGCATCTTGAACGCTACCTGTAGTGTTTAGTATTCGCTTCGACGCTACCTATAGCGTTTAGAGGAGACAAACATGAATGGCAACATAGCAACGCAGATCACCCACATCATCAAGCGCGACGGCGGTATCAAACCGTTTGATGCCCACAAAATTGCCCAGGCGCTGGAGCGTGCTGCCCAGGTGACGGGTGAGTTCGATGCCGCAGAAGCGCAGCGCCTGACGCAATACCTGGTTTGCCCCAAGATCAAGGTGCAGGGCCACGTAGCTCCCCACATCGAGCAGATCCAGGACGCGGTCGAGTCGGCCCTGTTTGACGCCGGCTACCCCAAGACCCTGCGCGCCTACATCGTCTACCGCGAGCAGCACAAAAAGCTGCGCAGCGACCGCAAAACCCTGGTCGATGTCGAGTCCAGCATGAATGAGTACCTGCAGCAACTCGACTGGCGTGTCAACGCCAATGCCAACCAGGGCTACTCGCTGGGCGGCCTGATCCTCAATGTCTCGGGCAAGGTGATTGCCAATTACTGGCTCAACCACGTCTACCCGCCCGAAGTGGGCGCGGCGCATCGTACGGCGGCGATGCACATCCACGACCTGGACATGCTGGCGGGTTACTGCGCCGGTTGGTCCTTGCGTACCCTGCTCAACGAAGGCCTGAACGGCGTGCCAGGCAAGGTCGAGTCTGGCCCGCCCAAACACATGTCCAGTGCGGTCGGCCAGATCGTCAACTTTTTGGGCACGCTGCAAAACGAGTGGGCCGGGGCGCAGGCCTTCAGTTCGTTCGACACTTACATGGCACCGTTCGTCAAACGCGACCGCATGGACTACGCGGCGGTGCGCCAGTGCATGCAGGAGTTGATCTACAACCTGAACGTACCCTCGCGCTGGGGCACCCAGACCCCGTTTACCAACCTGACGTTTGACTGGGTTTGCCCGGAAGACTTGCGGGAACAGGTGCCGGTGATTGCCGGCCAGGAAGTGGACTTCGCGTATGGCGACTGCCAGGTGGAGATGGACATGATCAACCGCGCCTACATCGACGTGATGATGGCCGGCGACGCCAAGGGCCGTGTCTTCACCTTCCCGATTCCCACCTACAACATGACGGAAGACTTTGACTGGTACAGCCCGAACGCCGAATTGTTGTTTGAGATGACCGCCAAGTACGGCTTGCCGTATTTCCAGAACTTCATCAATTCGGAACTCAAGCCGAACATGATCCGCTCCATGTGCTGCCGCCTGCAACTGGATCTGCGCGAACTGCTCAAGCGTGGCAACGGCCTGTTTGGCTCGGCCGAGCAAACCGGCTCGCTGGGGGTGGTCACCATTAACTGCGCCCGCCTGGGATACCTGTATAAAGGTGATGAGGCGGGCATGTTGCAAGCACTCGACACCCTGCTGGAGCTGGGCCGCGACAGCCTGGAGATCAAGCGCAAGGTGATCCAGCGCCACATGGACAACGGCCTGTTCCCGTACACCAAGCGCTACTTGGGCACGCTGCGCAACCATTTCTCCACGCTGGGGGTGAACGGTATCAACGAGATGATCCGCAACTTCTCGCAGGACCAGTACGACATCAGCACCGAATGGGGCCACGCCTTCGCCATCCGCCTGCTGGACCATGTGCGCGCCCGCATGCTCGAATTCCAGGACCAGACCGGCCACATGTACAACCTGGAGGCCACCCCGGCCGAGGGCACCACCTACCGCTTTGCCAAGGAAGACGCCAAGCAGTTCCCCGATATTTTGCAAGCGGGCACCAAGGACATGCCCTACTACACCAACTCCAGCCAGTTGCCGGTGGGTTACACCGACGACCCCTTCGAGGCGCTGGAGATGCAGGACGACCTGCAACGCAAATACACCGGTGGCACCGTGCTGCACCTGTACATGACGGAGCCGCTCTCCAGCGCCGAGGCCTGCCGCCAGCTGGTGAAGCGTTCGCTGTCGCGCTTCCGTTTGCCTTACATCACCGTCACGCCCACCTTCTCGATTTGCCCCAAGCACGGCTATCTGGGCGGGCGCCACGATTTTTGTCCCAAGTGCGATGCCGAAATCATCGCGCACAAACAGCTTGAAACCGTTTAACCAACCCCGCCAGGAGAGATAGAAATGATGGACTTACAAACCCCCGTGCAAGCAACCCAGACCACACCGGTCGCGCTGCGTGATGATGAACGCCAGCGCTGCGAGGTATGGACCCGCGTGATGGGCTACCACCGCCCCATGGCATCGTTCAACACCGGCAAGAAGGGCGAGTTTCTGGAGCGCACCTACTTCTCCGAAGGCAGCTGCAAGGCCAGTCTTGCTGGCTGAAGCCACTGCCACTGCAGCCAGCGCTGCCCCGCACAAGGTACTCAAGGTGGGTGGCTATACGCCCTTCACCGCGACCGACTATCCCGGCAAGCTGGCGGCGGTGGTGTTTGTGCAGGGCTGTCCCTGGCGCTGTGGCTATTGCCACAACCCACACCTGCAAAGTCGCACCACCGATAGTCCCGTACCCTGGGCCGCTGTGCTGGCGCGCCTGTGCCGGCGCGTGGGCCTCATCGATGCGGTGGTGTTCAGTGGTGGCGAGCCCACCATGGACCCCGGTCTGGAAGAGGCCATCTGCGCCGTGCGGGCGATGGGATTTTCCGTGGGCTTGCACACGGCAGGCATGTATCCACAGCGCCTGGCTGCCGTGTTGCCACTGGTGGATTGGGTGGGCATGGACATCAAGGCCTCGGCCCACGGCTATGACGCCATCACCGGTGTGGCCCACAGCGATGCACCGGCCTTTGCCAGTGCGGCGCAGGTGCTGGCCAGCGGCGTGGCGTACGAATTCCGCACCACGTTGCATCCGACCCTGCAGGGTCCTGCCCAGGTGCGTGCCCTGGCGCAGCAACTTCACGCCATGGGCGTGCGGCACTATGCCTTGCAGCAGTTCCGCAGTACCGGCTGTAACGATGGCGCTTTGTGCAGCGCCCCATCCGCAGCGCGGCTGGATGCGCCGCTACTGGCTGAAATGGACGCCTTGTTCGATACGTTCAGTTACCGGCACGACTGAGGGCTGCCAGCCTAGCCGGGACGCCCATCCACACGCGGGCGGCCAAACCAGCTGCCGTAGCGCAGCGACCAGCCGCAGCTGGACAGGGTCCAGGCGCTGATGGCCAGCAGCAGCGGCCAATGGCCAGCGGCGGGCCACAGTGCCGAGACCACACGCAGCAATACCGCCAGTTGTGCCACCCAGTACAGTGCCCAGGCGATGTTGTCCGCCGCCAGCGGTCGCCCGCTGTGGCCGCTGGCGACCCGGGTCGCCATGGCAAACAGGGTGGCACCCAGGTAACCCATGGTCATGGCGTGCAGCGGCGCGAGCCCCAGAGAGAACTGGTCCTGGCTCAGCGCCATCAGGGTGTGTGATACGGCCTGCAGTGCCAACGCAATGCCCAGCCACAAGAAGCCGCCGTGCAGCATCGCCAGCAGGCGGATTTTCAGGCTTTGCACCAGGCCCCAACGAATGGCCAGCCACAGCATCAGTGCTCCCGCCGGCGCTTCCACAGCCACCTGCAGCCAGCGCAGGGCGCCAGGCAGGGGCCACAGCCAGAGGTCCAGTACCGCAAACAGCCCCTCCAGCCAGAGGATGGAGACCATGCTCCACAACAGCCACATGGGACGCCAGGCATCGAGCACCGGCAGAGCGCTGGCGCTGAAAAACGGAATCATGCGGTGCGAAACCGTGGCAAACACGGTGGCAATGAACATCCACAGTGCAGCTTGCGTGGCGGTGCGTACCAGTGTGTCCAGTCCGAAGGCCAGCCCGCCGGCAATCAACCACAGCGCCAGCACGCCGAACAGGCAGGCGATCGTGACGACAGTGGCGTGGGCCTTGTCCCGGGCACGGCTACGGCGCCAGAGATCGGTGAATTTCCAGGCCAGGCTGGACCAGGCGGCAGCGACCAGCACCAGTCCGGCGGTGGCCAGCAGGACAGAGGCATGAAACCCCACCAGTGCGAGTATCCAGCCGGCCAGGTAAGTCAACACCTGGGGCAGCAGGGCCCGGGTGCCAGGCTCGGGCATGCCCAGCCACTTGGGGCCGGCCGTGAACAGGAAGCCCACAAAAAACAGGGGCATGAACCCCAGTGTCATGGTCAGTGCATGGGCGGTACTGGGGCTCACCGACCAGGCGACCGGCATCCCGCTGCTGCGTGCGTACAACTCTATGCACCACCATAGTGCACTGATGGCCAGCATCAGCGCACCACCGAAAAAGCCCAGGCGGTGCGGCGCTGCCAGCAGCCAGTGCAGGCGCCAGCGGGTGTCTTGGGGTGGAGGCGGCTTGGCCGCCTTGATAGGGTGGGGCTGTATCACACCCGCGGCCTGCAGGGGGCGCAAGCCACCTTGCGGGGGCGAGGGATCGCGGGGTTGCAGTGCCATGGGGATACAGGGACTTTAGTGGCTACCCGAGCAGCCGCAACCGCCCGAACCGCAACCGCCGGAGCTGGATGAGGCCGGTGCCTGTTGGGCCTCACCGGCCTGTTCTGCGCCCAGCTGCACGGTGAAGTCGATCACGATGTTGCCCGGCTCCCGCGCCACATAGGCCGCGGTGATCTGGTTTCCGTAGCGCTGCGAGATTTGCTGCAGCAGGGGCAATGGGTCATGGTCGTTGACGAAGCGCATGGTTTCGCCATGGTTGAGAGACTCGAGTGCGCCAAAAATGGCAGCGTGGCGGAACCGTTTGGCAACGCCTCGGGCATCAAAGCCGTGGGCGGGGAGGGACAAGGTGGAGGCAGTGTTCACGGTTTTCCTTTGGTGGTGCCCCGTCTGCAGTATGCGGGACCTTCTGGAGCGTATGGGGCAAGGGCCATCTGCGCCTTAATTTGGAGCAAATTTTTGGATTCACTGACCCGGATCAATGTCTGACTCTGCACCCCTGGTCGCGAAGGGTGTTCTTTCTGGTGCGTGGAAAATTCTTGTGCCATAGTGGTGCATAGTGTGGTGGTCCGAAGCTTGCTTACAGTGGGATGAGAGAGGTCTATTTATGCGGAAATTTGACGAGATGTACACCCAGTTGCCTTACGAGTTCTTCTCGAAGGGCGAGCAGATACGGGACCACTACAAAATTTACGATGCCTGGCTGGCCCGCCAGCCCGGCGACATGATGGCCAAGCGCCGCGAAGAGGCGGAAATGATCTTCCGCCGCGTGGGTATCACCTTCGCGGTCTATGGCGAGAAGGATGAGGACGGCGCCGGCACTGAGCGGCTGATTCCGTTCGACCTGATTCCGCGCATCATCCCGGCCAATGAATGGTCGAGCATGGAAAAAGGCCTGGTGCAGCGCGTGACCGCGCTGAACCGCTTCCTGCACGACATCTACCACGATCAGGAAATTCTGAAGGTCGGCATCATCCCGCGCGACCAGATCGAAAACAACGCCCAGTTCCGCCCCGAGATGGTGGGTGTGGACGTGCCGCACCAGATCTACTCCAATATCTCCGGTATTGACATCGTGCGCGCGCCCAACGACAAGGGCGAGGGCGAGTACTACGTGCTCGAAGACAACCTGCGTGTGCCCAGCGGTGTGAGCTACATGCTGGAAGACCGCAAGATGATGATGCGGCTGTTCCCCGACCTGTTCAGCGCCCACCGCGTGGCGCCGATTGCGCATTATCCCGATCTGTTGCTCGAAACCCTGCGCGCCAGCAGCCCGCACACGACAGCGGAACCGACTGTGGTGGTGCTGACCCCCGGCATGTACAACAGTGCCTACTTCGAACACGCCTTCCTGGCCCAGCAGATGGGTGTGGAACTGGTCGAAGGCCAGGACCTGATGGTCAAGGACAACTTTGTCTACATGCGCACCACCCGCGGCCCGCGCCGCGTGGATGTGATCTATCGCCGTGTGGACGATGACTTTCTGGATCCGCAGGTGTTCCGCCCCACGTCCACCCTGGGCTGTGCGGGATTGATGAGCGCCTACAAGGCGGGCAACGTGACCATCTGCAATGCGGTGGGCACCGGCGTGGCGGACGACAAGTCCATCTACCCCTACGTACCCAAGATGATCGAGTTCTATCTGGGCGAAAAGCCCATCCTCAACAACGTGCCCACCTACATGTGCCGCAACAAGGACGAGCTGTCCTATGTGCTGGCCAACCTCAAGGACCTGGTGGTCAAGGAGGTGCACGGTGCCGGCGGCTACGGCATGCTGGTGGGGCCGGCTGCGACCAAAGCCGAGATTGAAGACTTCCGCAAAGCGGTGGAGGCCAACCCCAGTGGCTACATTGCCCAGCCTACGCTCAGTTTGTCGAGCTGCCCCACGTTTGTGGAAAGCGGCATTGCGCCGCGCCATATCGATTTGCGGCCCTATGTGCTGTCGGGCAAGACGGTGCAGATGGTGCCCGGTGGCCTGACGCGCGTGGCCTTGAAGGACGGGTCGCTGGTGGTGAATAGCAGCCAGGGCGGCGGCACCAAGGACACCTGGATTCTGGAAGTTTGATCGAGAGAAAAATATGCTGTCAAGAACCGCTGACCACCTCTTCTGGATGTCCCGCTACACCGAGCGGGCCGAAAACACCGCGCGCATGCTGGATGTGAATTACCAGACCTCGCTGCTGCCCCAGTCCGAAACCGCCGCCCAGGTCGGCTGGCAGGGACTGCTGTCCATCAGCGAACTGCTGTTCACCTACAAGGAGCGCTATGGCGAGATCCAGGCACGTGAAGTGATGGACTTCATGGTGAAGGACGAGAGCAATCCGTCTTCCATCCTGTCCTGCCTGGGTGCTGCCCGTGAAAACGCCCGCGCCGTGCGGGGAACCCTGACCACCGAAGTCTGGGAGACGCAGAACCAGACCTGGCTCGAAGTCAAACGCATGATCAAGAGCGGGGAGTTCGAGCAGGACCCGGCGCAGTTCTTCGAGTGGGTAAAGTTCCGCTCGCACCTCTCACGCGGCGTCACCGTGGGCACCATGCTCATGGATGAAGCCCTGTTCTTCATGCGTATGGGAACCTTCCTGGAACGTTCCGACAACACCGCCCGTCTGGTCGATGTGAAATTCCACGCGGTACAGAGCGACTTTTTTGGTACCGGCAAGGAGAAGGACCAGGAGTACGACTTCTACCACTGGAGCGCGATTCTGCGCAGCGTCTCTGGCTTCGAGGTGTACCGCAAGGTGTACCGCGATGTGATCCGCCCCGAGCGGGTCGCCGAGCTGCTCATCCTGCGCCCCGACATGCCACGCTCACTGCATGCCAGCCTCAACGAGGTGGTGAACAACCTGGCGCTGGTGGCCAGCAATCCGGGCAGTGAGACATTGCGACGGGCGGGCAAGCTGCGCTCGGAACTGCAGTACGGTCGCATCGATGAAATTCTGGCCACCGGTCTGCATGCCTACCTGACGCAGTTCCTGGACCGTGTGAACGACCTGGGTGCCCATATCAGCCGCGAATTCCTGGTCACCGGCGCCGCCTGAATGGCCCCGTAACGGGGGTGACCTTGCGGTCCAGGTGCCGGATGCATGGGGGGTATCATTTGCCCACACCATGAATTCCAGCCCCCACTGATGTCCGACGACGCGTTCTTAGACCGCGTGCTTGGGCACGCCAGTCACCTGTTGCGCGGTCTGGCCAGGAACGATATTCCTGGCCTGTTTGTCATTCAGGACGGCACCTACCTGTACGTCAATCCGCGCTTTGCCGAGATGTTTGGCTACACGCAGGCCGAGGTTTGCGACGGTACGGTGGGCCCCAGAACGCTTGTGGCCCCCGAGGACTGGGCGCGCGTGCAGGCCGGGATTGCCGAGCGGCTCAGTGGGCGCGTGCTTACGGGGCATTACGATTTTGTGGGTCTCAAGAAAGACGGCACACGTTTTGAGGTGGAGCTGTTTGGCACAACGACCGAGATCGATGGCAAGCCCGCGATCATCGGACTGCTGGTGGACATCAGTGTGCGCTTTCGTGCCGAGCGCAAGCTGCAGGACCAGTTGCGGTTTGTCGAGCAACTGATCGACACCATTCCGGGGCCTCTGTCCTACAAGGATGAGCAGGGGCGTTACCTGGGCTGCAACAGGGCGTTTGAAGCGATGGTGGGCAAATCCCGTGACGAATTTCTGGGGCACACGGTGCACAGCATCACCTACCGCAAGGTGGCCGAAAAGATGCACACAGCCGACCAGCGACTGATCAACAACCCCGGTATTGAAATCTACGAGTCGCAGATTCCGCATATCGATGGCACGACGCGCGACATGATGCTGTACAAGGCCACCTTCAACAAGGCCGACGGTTCGGTGGGTGGTCTGGTGACGCTCATGCTGGACATTTCCGAGCGCAAGCTGATGGAGCAGCGCATATGGGAGGAAGCCAACTACGACTCCCTGACGGGTCTGCCCAATCGCCGCATGTTCCGCAACCGGCTCGATGAAGAAATCAAGCGCAGCCGCCGCAGCGGCCTGAGCTGTGCCCTGTTGCTGGTGGACCTGGACCGGTTCAAGGAAGTCAACGACACCCTGGGTCACGAGATGGGCGACCATCTACTGGTGGAGGCCGCCAAACGGATCACAGCCTGCGTGCGCGAATCCGACAGCGTGGCGCGTCTGGGCGGTGACGAGTTCATGGTCATCCTGCCGGAGATCACCGATCCGGCGGGTATCGGCCAGGTGGCCACTCACATCATAGACGCGCTGGTGAAGCCATTCCAGCTGCGGGGCCATGCGGCCTATGTGTCGGCTAGCGTGGGTGTTGCCCTGTTCCCCGAGGATGCGGGGGACATTGATACCTTGGTGTCCTACGCCGACCAGGCGATGTACGCGGCCAAGGAACAGGGGCGCTCGTGCTTCAGCTATTTCACGCCCGCGTTGCAGGAGCGTTCGCGGTTCCGGCTGGAGGTGGCCAACGAACTGCGCGGTGCTCTGGCAGCCAACCAGCTGGAGGTGTATTACCAGCCCATCATCGACCTGGCCAGTGGTCAGGTAATCAAGGCAGAGGCGCTGTTGCGCTGGACGCATCCGACCATGGGCATGGTGCCGCCGGACCGGTTCATTCCGATTGCAGAGGAAGTGGGCCTGATCCATACGATAGGTGACTGGGTCTTCCAGCAGGCGGCCAGTGCGGCCAGGCGGTGGCAGGTCGAGTTTGGCCGCGACATCCAGATTTCCGTGAACAAATCGCCGCGGCAGCTGGTGACGGGACGCACGCAGGAAACCTGGATCGATTACCTGCGGGACATTGGACTTGCGCCTGGGCTGGTGTGCATCGAAATTACCGAGGGCTTGCTGATGGACAGCCGCCCGGAAGTTGCCAGCAAGCTGCTGCTGTTTCGCGATGCCGGAATCCAGGTCAGCCTGGACGATTTTGGTACCGGGTATTCGGCCATGTCGTATCTGAAAAAATTTGACATCGACTTTCTGAAGATCGACAAATCCTTTGTGCGGGATCTGACCACCGACACCACCGACCGGGCGATTG
This sequence comes from Pseudomonadota bacterium, assembly GCA_963205375.1. GTDB lineage: Bacteria > Pseudomonadota > Gammaproteobacteria > Burkholderiales > Burkholderiaceae_C > Allorhodoferax. The sequence goes on along the minus strand of CAUJJV010000127.1, from coordinate 18,425 downwards.
CCGAGGCCATCATCGCCATGGCCCACAAGCTTGGCCTGCAGGTCATTGCAGAGGGTGTGGAAACGCAGGAGCAGCGTGCGTTGCTGTCCGATGCCGGATGCAACTTTGCGCAGGGGTATCTGTTTGCGCGGCCGATGCCGCTGGCCGCTTTTGAGGATTTTTTATGTGCCGCAGATGTGCAGTGACCCCTGCACCCGGTCCCGTCGCGTCAATAATGGTGCATAGCCCCAATTCAACCGGAATGGCATGAATACCAAAGCAACCTCCAGCAGCTCCGCCAGCGATATAGACCGCGAGCTCGACCAGGCGCTGGCCTCTGGCCCCCTGCGCGATATCGTCATTCCCCCGTGCCCCGAATTGCTGGTGGCCCTGCGTATGGAAATGGGCCAGGCCGACCCGGACCCGCTGGTCATCGCAGACATCGCCGGGCGGGACGTCGCCATGGCGGCATTGTTGATCCGTACCGCCAATAGCCCGTATTACGCACGTTCGCGGCCTGTCACCTCGGTGCCCGAGGCACTGGGTTTGCTGGGGGTGCGCGCTTCAGAAAAGCTGCTCACCACGTTTCTGGTGCGCTTTGCCATCCGCATCAACTCGCCCTTGATAGAACACTTCTGGGAAACCTCCACACGGCGCGCGATCGCCATGGGCTACATCGCCAAGCAGCTGTATGGCGTGGATGCGGATGTGGCGCATACCTGCGGCCTGTTCTGCCATGTCGGCATTCCGGTGATGCTGCAGGGGGTCAAGGGCTATTCCGGCACGCTGGCCGAAGCGCTGGCGCGCCAGGACCGCACGTTTACCGAAACCGAAAACGCTGCGCACCGTACCGACCATGCGGTGGTGGGGGCCATCGTGGCCCGAACCTGGCGGTTGCCCCCCATCATCTCGGTGGCGGTGCGGTTGCACCACGACTTCACCGTGCTCAAGGCTGACAGCGTTCCGCAGGAGGCCCGCACGCTCGTGGCCATGGCGCTGGTGGCGGAGTACCTGGTGGGCCAGCACGAAGGGGTGCGTGAGCAAAAGGAATGGACCCGCCATGGAGACGAGTGCCTGGCCTTTCTCAACATCAACCGGGATGAACTCGATAGCTGGGTGGACAACCTGCACCCCATGTTCGAGAGCGTTATTGCGGGTTGAGTAGCTGGGCCTCCAGACCCAGATTGCGTATCTTCTGCACCGTGGCCGTCGCTTCTTCGCGGGTTTTGAATGGACCCACCCGCACGCGGGTGAAAGTTCCACGCGGCCCGGTGACTTCCTGGCTGAATGCTGCCAGGCCGGCTGCGGTCAGGGTGTCCTGAACCCTGCGCGCGTTACCGGCATCGGCAAACAGCCCTGCGTTGACATACTGCCCGTTGGCCGCCGGGGCTGGCTTGGCTGCCTGCTTGGGCTGTTGTTTGGGAGGTTGTTTGGGAGGTTGTTTGGGGCGTGCCTCTTCCGGTTTGGGTGTGGCGCGCACGGGCTCGGACACTGGAGCCGGGTCTGGAGCCACGGTCACCGCTACGGTAACTGCTGGCGATAAAGCAGGAAGAACGGGCTCGGATGCAGTGGGCGCTGGCGCCGATGCTGCCGCAACGGGCGCGGATGCCGCGAGGTCCGGGGCCGATGCCGGACTCTGGGGGGCAGACGCCGCGCGCTGGGGCGTGGGTGCTTCGATGACCACCTGGCCTTGCACGCTGGTACGTGCTTCGCCCATTTTTGCAGTGTTCAGGGGGCCGTCGTGGAAGTCCGGGAAGTTCAGGTACGCGACGATGGCCGTGCCAGCCAGGGCCAGGTTGGCCACAACCATTCCTATCAGGCGCTGGCGTGTCGTGGCGTCTTTGCGCAGCATTGCGCAGGCTTGCTCCACCGTGTCGTTGGCCGCCAGTGCCCTGGCCATACGCTTCCGACATGCCTTGTAGAGCAGTGCATGTCCCCACACGCCCGGCACGGCAATCGCCAGTAGCACCAGCAGGGCCAGCAGAGCCCATTGCACGTCGGCAGACAGACCGAACACCAAACGCCCAATGCCAAACAACAGCAGCCCTGCAGTGGCGAGCAGGCCCAGGTACGCCAGTGCAGCCCCCCACAGCCGGCGAAACGCCATCCAGTTTAGCGTCAGCAGTGCTGCGGCCCAGTTCCAGCTGGGGCCGGCACGGTCGGCGGCTTCAAAACGTTCGAAGACCAGCAGGTAATCGTCGGTATGGATGCTGCCGATAGCCGCGCGGTACAGCTCGGCGGTGGCGCTGGTTTCCGACCGGTCCAGTGTCGTGGCCGAGGTGGCGTCGGTGGCAGGGGCTGCTGTAACCATGCGCTATTTTTGCACGTCCACCACGCTGTTGCGGGCTGCGGCCACCTCGCGACCAAGTTCTATCACCGCCATCGCGTAGTAGCTGCTCCAGTTGTAGCGGGTGATGACGTAGAAGTTTTCGGTGCCGGCCACGTACTGCGGTGGTGCGTCGCCGTTTTGCAGTTCCACCAGGGCCAGCGGGCCGGCATGTTGCTGCGCCTGGGCGTCCAGCAAGGCCCCCTTGGCACTGAATGCTTCGGCTACGAAGGTGGGCAGGATGTCGGGTGTCATCAGCGCCGCCATATCCAGGGTCTGCGGGTCGAACTGCACTGCGTAGTGCGTGGGCATGCCCGACTTCCAGCCGAAGGACTTGAAGTAGTTGGCCACCGAGCCGATGACATCGGCGCTGCTGTTGAACAGGTCCACACGGCCATCGCTGTCAAAGTCGATGGCGTACTTCACCCAGCTCGACGGCATGAACTGCGGCATGCCCATAGCACCGGCATAGCTGCCCAAGAGCGCCAGCGGGTTGGTGCGGGTGCGTGCCGTCAGCGCGAGGAACTCCTCCAGCTCCGCGCGGAAGAAGGCGGAGCGCGCGCTGGCGCGTGGATGCGTCTGGGGGAAATCCAGGGCCAGCGTGGTCAGCGCGTCCATGACCCGGTAGGTGCCGGTCTGCTGGCCGTAGATGGATTCGACGCCGACGATGCCCACAATGATTTCTGCCGGCACGCCGGTCTCGTCCTGCGCGCGCTGCAGCACCTCGGCGTTGGCCTGCCAGAACTTCACACCCGCACGCACGCGCACCGGCTCGATGAAGCGGCTGCGGTACAGCGCCCAGTTTTTCGGGACTCCGACAGGTGGGGGGGTGACGGCTTTGGCGATGCCAGCGAGGTAGCGGGACTGGCCGACGGCCTCGCGCACCCAGGCGCGGTCCAGGTTGCGTTTCTGCGCGATGTCGTCGGCCAGTTGCATGGCATCGGGCCGGGTGGCGTAGAGCGGGCCGGTACGCGCCGGCTCCTTTCGCACCTTGGTGTAGGACACCTTTTTTGCGTGGGATTTTGGGTGTTTTTGGGTGCTAGCCCCCGCGGGTATTGCGCAGCAAGCTATAAAAATGGTAGCAATTAAAAGGGAGGAGAATTTCACGGGGAATCAGGGCGCGCGTTGTATTGGGGCTGCTTGGCCGGCCAGGGTAACTGGCTGAACTCACGCTGCAGTGTACCGAGGGACCTTGCAGCATGTGCAGCACCCTGCCCACCGGTGTTGGCCGGCGCATAGCGCCAGGCTTCCAGCCGCAACAGCCATTGGGTGATCGCGGTGCGCTGCGGTGCGTCGGCGTGGGAGGCGGTTTGCACCAGGGCCGCCAGCTGGCGCGGCGCAGCGTTGGCGGGAATGGACAGGCCGGCGTCCTGCAGCTTGCGGGCAGCGCGGTGCAGCAGCCGCAGCCAGGGGTCCTGGCGGCTGCGTTCCCACAGGGTCCAGGCGGCCCCCAGCAGGCTAACTGACACCACGATGGCAATCAGCACGTAGGTGAGGTCTTCCCAACTCGGCGATGCAAAGCCCAGGTTGCGCAGCATGTCGAACTGTTTGGCCTGGGAATAGTTCAGCACCCATTGGTTCCAGCGGTTGTTGACCGCGTCCCACATGGCACGTAGGTTCAGCGCAAAGCTGGGGCTGACGGTGCCCAGGGCCTGCGCAAATACATTGGTGGGTGCGGCCAACCGCTGGAAGCTGCCGGTGCGCCCCGGCGCGACGGCCGAGGTGGGGTCCACGCGCACCCAGCCCTGGCCTGCCAGCCACACCTCGGACCAGGCATGGGCATCGCTCTGGCGCACGGTCCAGTAGCCGTCCACGGAATTGACTTCGCCCCCCTGGTATCCGGTCACGATGCGCGCAGGCACGCCCAACGCGCGCATCAGCAGCACAAAGCTCGACGCGATGTGTTCACAGAAACCTTCTTTGCGGTCAAACCAGAATTCGTCGGCGGTGTGGATGCCAAACACGCCCGGCTCCAGCGTGTAGGTGTAGCCACCGGTGCGCAGGCGCTCCAGGACGGCGGCCACCAGGGTGGCACCATCGGCGCGGGTCAGGCGTGGGTCCGCACGCATGTCGGCGGCGAGCTGGCGGGTGCGCGGATTGCTGCCGGCGGGCAGGTCCAGGTAGTCTTCCAGCCCGGGCACCATGCGCAGCGGGCCGTGGCTGAAGGCCGGGTAGCTCTCCACCCGGTAGCGCACCAGGTCGGCGATGGGGCGGTCGGCCATCCACTGCAGGTCGGGCTGCATGCTGGGCGTGTAGCCAGAGATCTCGGGTTTGGCGGGTGTGGCATCCAGCGCCAGTATCCAGGGCCGGCTGCTGGCCTCCAGGGTCACCTGGTAGCGGATCGGGTCGCCTTGCACTTGCAGGTTGGCAGGCAGCTGGAAGCGCGGTGGAAAGGCCGAGCGCAGCGGCCGCCACTCGCGCCCGTCAAAGGTGGACAACACGGGGCCACGGAAGTACAGATCGCTCTGGCGCGGCGGCGCACCTTCAAAGCGGATGCGCATGGCAATGCTGCTGTCCAGGGCCAGGCTGGCAATCGTGCCCACCTGCATGGTGGCCGACAGGCCGCTGCGTCCGCTCATGGCATCGGACGGCACACCCCACAGCGGTGCGATGCGCGGAAACAGCATGAACAGCACCGCCATGATGGGCGCCCCCAGCAGGGCCATCATGCCGGCCGTTTTGGCCGCCTGGCGCAGGGGAGGGCGGCCTACCGGCATGTGGCTGTTGACCAGCGCGGTCAGCAGGCCCAGCAACCCGACCAGCATCGAAGCAGCAACGGCCAAGCTTTGCGAAAAGAAGAAGTTGGACAGCAGCGTGAAGAAGCCCAGGAAGAAGATCACAAAGGCGTCGCGGCGCGCGCGCATTTCCAGGGTCTTGAGTGTGAGCAGCACCACCACAAACGTGACGCCGGCGTCGCGCCCCAGCAGCGTGCGGTGGCTCCAGTAGGTGCCCGCCATCGCCAGCACCAACAAGGCCACGAGCCAGCGGCGTGTCGGCAGTGCGCTGCCCTGCACCGCCAGCACTGCGCGCCAGCCCAGAACGCCCGCAGCCATCGCGCTGCACCACAGCGGCAGGTGGGCGGTTTGCGGCGCAATGATCCAGGCGATAACCGCCAGCAGGAACAGCGTGTCACGGGCATCGCGGGGCAGGTGGTGCAGGCGGCTGAACATGGTGGTCTATGCCGTTTGGAATAAGGCCAGAGCTTGCAAGCAGGACCTTTTATGGGCTTCGCCACTGCCGGGTGCAATCTCCAAGCCGGGCAGGCGCAGGCCGTAGCGGATATCCCGGTCCTGGGCCAGCAGAACCCAGGCACACAGGCGGGAGAGCCGGTGTTCCAGGGTGGCCGGGGTGCCGGGAAAGCTGCCGGTGTGGGCCAGGTCCAGCCACAGCTCCAGCTTCTGCACATGCTGCGCATCGCGGCTGATCAGCTCGTCGGCCTTGGCCAGCTTCTTCCAGACCACGACCTTGAGCGGGTCCCCGCGGCGGTAGGCACGCACGCCATCGAACTCGCCTGTGGCGTGGCGCTGTGCGCTACCGGCGCCGCCAGCCTGTGGCTCGCCCGCAGGCAGGGGCGGCGGGTGTGCCTCGGGTGCGGGATATACCAACACTTGGGTGGCAGGGCGCCAGACCGTCCACACGCGGAAGGTGCCCAGCGGGAAGCGGGTCTCGGCGGTCAGCGTGGGCAGGCGGTGCAGACCGCGTTGTTGGGGGGTGTAGGTGACATGCACGCGGGTGCTGCCCTGGGCGGGCACATCGGTCCAGCTCCAGTGGCCGGTGCCCCACAACGCCATGCCGATGCCATGGCGCACGGACTTGCGTTCGCTCGAAAGATTGATGGAAATTGGCACCCCAGCCCCCGCGAACTGGGCGTCAGGCGCTATCAAATGCATAGCGAGTCCGCGCAGGGTGCCATGGCAGATGTGCATGCCCACCACCGCGCTGCCAGCCAGCAGGAAGGTCAGCACATAGCCCAGGTTGAGCTGGTAGTTGATGCTGGCAACCAGCAGCACCAGCAGGGTCAGCGCCAGCATCCAGCCAGCGGACGTGGGCACGATGTAGACGTTGCGCTGCGTGAGGGTGACGCTGTCGCGCGGCGCAATACGCGACTCAAACCAGATCTGAAGCCGACGTTGTACCCGCGATATGGGATTCCATGTGTGGGCAACCGTGGAACTGGCTTCGCCAGGCCACTGGGTGCGCCCCCTGGAGGGGGAGGCGCCAACGGCGCTTCGGGGGGGAGCCATATTTACGGTAGCGGTACGGCGGCCAGCATGGCCCGAACCTGCTCCTCGGCGCCACGGCCGGCATCACCCACGGGAATGAGCCGGTGTGCAATGGTCTGGGGCAGGATGGCCTGCACATCGTCGGGCGCCACGTAATCACGGCCGCTTAAGAACGCCAGTGCCTTGGCTGCGCGCAGGACGGCAATGCCGGCACGTGGGCTCAGCCCCTGGAGAAACCACTGCCCACCCCGTGTGGCGGCAATCAGGTCCTGCACATAGTCCAGCAGCGGTCCTGCCGCGTGGACTGCCAGCACCTGCTGCTGCAAGGCCCGCAGTGAGCCGGCATCCAGCAGGCTGGGCAGGGTGTCGAGCAGGGTCCGCCGGTCGTTGCCCTGCAGCAGTTCGCGCTCGGCCGCGCGGTCCGGGTAGCCCAGCGAGATGCGCATCAGGAATCGGTCCAGCTGCGACTCGGGCAGCGCGTAGGTGCCGATCTGGTCCATCGGGTTCTGCGTGGCGATCACAAAAAACGGCTCGGGCAGCGCACGCGTTTCGCCTTCAACCGTGACCTGCTTTTCCTCCATGGCTTCAAGCAGGGCGCTTTGCGTCTTGGGGCTCGCGCGGTTGATTTCGTCGGCCAGCAGCACCTGGGCAAAGATGGGGCCCGGGTGGAAGACAAAAGCTTCCTTGCCGCGCTCGTACACCGAGACACCGGAGAGGTCGCTGGGCATCAGGTCCGAGGTGAACTGCACCCGCGAGAACTGCAGGCCGAAGGTGCGGGCCAGTGCGTGGGCCAGCGTGGTCTTGCCCACCCCCGGAACGTCGTCGATCAGCAGGTGGCCGCCGGCGAGCAGGCAGGCTACGCAGTCCTGCACCTGATCCGGTTTGCCCACAATCACCGTGTTAAGCTGATCGCGAATTGCCTTGAGTGTCTGTTGTGCATCCATGGCAGGACGTTACCCGAAAAATTTGAACCATGAGTGCTTTGGTGAACAAGACCGGATACTTTTACCACCCCGACTGCCACAAACACGAGATGGGACAGGGGCATCCCGAGTGCCCGGAGCGTCTGAGCGCCATTGAGGACCGTCTGCTGGCCAGCGGAGTGCGCGATGCCCTCGATTGCCGCGAGGCGCCGCAGGCCCCTATCACCGATCTGGAACTGGCTCACGGGCGCATGCATGTGGCGTCCCTGCGTGGCTTGACCGACGGCCTGCGCGAAGAAATCGAAGCCGGCGGTCCGACCCATGCGCAGGTGGACCCGGATACCTCCATTAATGTGCACACCTGGGACGCAGCGCTGCGCGCGGCTGGTGCTGCCATTGCGGCCACCGATGCGGTGATGGCCGGGGACATGGAGAACGCGTTTTGCGCCATCCGTCCGCCAGGGCACCATGCCTGCCGCGATAAGGCCATGGGTTTCTGTTTTTTCAACAACGTGGCGGTGGCGGCCCGTTATGCCCTGGAGCGGCATGGTCTCAAGCGCGTGGCCATCGTGGATTTCGATGTGCACCACGGCAATGGCACCGAAGACATTGTGGCGGGGGACCAGCGCATCCTGATGTTGAGTTTTTTCCAGCACCCGTTTTATCCCGACGGAGGCGCGCGCTCCAACGCCAGCAATCTGGTGAATCTGCCGGTTCCGGCCTACACCAAGGGGGATGTGGTGCGCGACCTGATCCTGGCGCACTGGTTGCCCCGGCTGGAAGCCTACAAGCCCGAGATGATTTTCATCAGCGCGGGCTTTGATGCCCACCGTGAGGACGATCTGGGCCAGATGGGCCTGGTCGAGGCGGACTACGCCTGGATCACCCAGCACCTCAAGGCCGTGGCCAAAACCCATGCGCAGGGACGCATCGTGTCGTGTCTGGAAGGCGGCTACAACCTGGATGCACTGGCCCGCAGTGTAGAGGCGCATGTGCGCGTACTGGCAGATCTGTGATGGCGACGAACCTGAGGGTGCCGGCACCCAAACCCATTGACGACTTCGAAGGCTGGATTGCCGCCTTCACCCAGCCCACAGTATTGATCGAGCTGGCAGTGCTGGCCCTGTGCGTGGCCCTGGCGTGGGGTGTCGTGGCCGGGCTGCGCCGCGCAGTGGCCTCGGAAGACCCGCGTTCGATCTGGTTTGGCCGCAGGAAGGTGGATGGCGTGCTGTTCCCGCTGGTGCTGCTGTGTCTGGGCTACGCGGCGCTGGCGGTGCTGGACCGGTACATGGGCGTGGCGGTGTTCAAGGTGGCCATTCCGGTGCTGGTGTCGCTGGTGGTGATTCGTGTCGGAGTGAAGGTATTGCAGGCGGCGTTTGCACAGGCGGGGTGGGTGCGGCTGCTGGAGCACACCATTTCCTGGATCGCGTGGCTGGCCATGGTGCTGTGGGTCAGCGGCCTGCTGCCGGTGGTGCTCAATGAGCTGGACCTGATCACCTGGAAGGTGGGCGGAACCACGCTGTCGGTGCGCAACATGATTGAGGGCTTGCTGACCGCGGGGGCAGTGCTGATCTTCACGCTGTGGATTTCGTCGGCGATCGAGACGCGCCTGCTCAAGTCGGCTACGGGCGGGGAGTTGTCCTTGCGCAAGGCGGTGAGCAATGCGACGCGCGCGCTGCTGATGTTTGTCGGACTGATCCTGGCTCTGTCGGCCGTGGGCATCGACCTGACGGCGCTGTCGGTGCTGGGTGGCGCGGTGGGTGTGGGTATCGGCTTTGGCCTGCAGAAACTGGCGGCCAACTATGTGAGTGGCTTCGTGATCCTCGCCGAGCGCAGCATGCGCATTGGGGACACCGTGCGGGTCGATAACTTTGAAGGGGTGATCACCCAGATCAACGCGCGCTATACCGTGGTGCGCTCCCAGGCGGGCAGGGAGTCCATCGTTCCCAATGAAATGCTGATCACCAACCGGGTGGAAAACCTCTCGCTGGTCGATTCCAAAGTGAACCAGACGACGGTGGTGACCGTGGGTTACGACTCGGACGTGGAGTTGGTGTCGCGCCTGCTGGTGGAAGCCGCGCGCGCCCAGTCGCGCGTGCTGGTTGAACCGGAACCGGCTGCACACCTGTCGGCGTTTGGCGCCGATGGGCTGGAGTTCACGGTGGGCTACTGGGTGGCGGACCCGGAAAGGGGGCAACTGAACCTGCGCTCGGACATCAATCGGGCCATTCTGACCGCGCTACGCGCGCATGGCATTGATATCCCGTACCCGCAGAGGGTAGTGCACCAACGCTGATCCCGCGAGGCTGCCAGTGCTGCGCGGTGGATGCATGCATCCGTGCATTTACCAGCCCGCGTGCAGCAGCAGCCAGCCTGGAAGTCCGAGGTACAGCAAGGCCAGGCCAACGTGTTCCAGCATCTGACGAACGTCGACCGTCTGGGCGGGCCGCACTAGCAGTGACAGCAGCGTTCCAGTTTCGATCACCGCGCGCAGTGCCGCAGCACTCAGTACGACGCCAATGGTCCATGCCGCCCACCAGAGTGCAAGGGTGACGAGATACGCTTTCAGGCCAAAGGTGTAGTACTCGCCGAAACCTCCCCCATAGGCTATGTTCTGGTGCAGATGAAAAGCGGGAAGTGCCAACAGCATGGGGAACACCACGAATTTCATCCATGGGCTGTCGAAGCGCCCTCGCACCATGGCGTCACGTGCCTGCGCATAGAGCGCCGAAATGGTCGCTTTGGCTTCCTGCACGGGTGCCGCTCCGCTAGCAGACAGCGCTTGGGCCAGCTGGATAGGGTGCGCCAGCGCCAGGCCGTAATGCCATCGGTTCCCGGAAGTCAGTCGCAGTGATACTCCAGGCCCGGGAATGGGCAGTCGCCATAGTTCGATAGCGGCAATGTCCCGCAGTGCAACTTCAAGCCGCTGCTTGCCCCGCATGAGAACCAGCATGCCGTTTTCTACGGACACCCTGGCGGAAAAAGCAAATAGCACGCACCAGGCCGCCGCTTCCGGCGCGAGGAAACAGCCGGCGAAGAGCCGGATTTGGGCCAGTGAATTCCCGCGCAGGGAATCGCTGAGCAGCATGGCCGCACCCATCCACAAGAGACTGGCGCGCGCAAAACCGCGCAACATGCCTGTCACCACGCGTGCCGTGGCTGGGAGAACGAAGGCGTCGGTCGGGAAGGGCGTTGCAACGGCCGGTGTCGGCCCGGCATTCCCCCGGCGCTTGCGCCACCGGGACGATGCCGCCAGGAGTGTCAGCCACGCGAGGAGCAGACAGCCTGCGAGCCCAACCCAATCCCCCCAGGCCACCATCAAAGTGCGTGGTGGTACCGGGACGGGCAACTCACCGACCACCAGCGTGCGCTCGCCCATCTGCGACCCGGCAACCACCCTGCCCGTGGCGTCAATCACGGCGCTGTAGCCGTTGGATGTGACCCGGAACTGCGGCAGGCGTGTTTCGATACTGCGGAAGGCTGCCACCGTGTGGTGCAACTCAGCTCCCTGTGGATAGTGGGTGAACCAGGAATCGTTTGACATGGTCAGAATGGCCTGCGCCCCCAGTCGCGCGCCCGCAATCGCCAGTCCTGGGTCCACGTCGTCCAGACAGATGGATGGCAGTACGGGGATTTCGCGGCCGTCACGGAGTCGCAATGGAAAAACACGTGCGCCATCTCCCGGCAGCCATGCGCCAGTCCACGGCAGCCAGCTCCGCAGCGTTGGCCCGTCCAGCCAGCCTGGCACATACTCAGTGAGGGGGAAAAGACGTGTCTTTCGGTAGAAGCCCATCAGGCCTGTGACCGGGGTGACAACTGCGGCCGCGTTGTATTCTCCGGCGGCGTCGCGATCATAGGTTCCAAAAACAAATGGCACACCGGCAGCGTTGACCATGCTCTGTATCTCACCGTCGAATTCTGCGCCGACTTCACTTTTGGGGTGTGCAAACGTTGTGGGATAGGCGGTCTCTGACCACAGGACGGCATCCGCACGATGACGAACGACCGCGTCATAGCTCATCGCAAAATGCGTATCCAGCACTTCCCGCACAACGTCATGGGCGCCTACTTCCTGCCGTCGCTGTTCGTAGTCCACTAAATTGGATTGGATCAACCCCATCCGCAGTGTGTTGCCCGTGGGCGCAGGGCTTGCAGAAAGCACCAGATAACCATAGCCTGCCATCAATGCGGGCACCATTCCCGCAAGCGCCAGAGGCTTGAGCATTCTGCGCAGTCCTTCCGGCCGGCGCGCAAGTGCGAAAGCAATCCCTTCGTTCGCAAGCAGCAACAGGACGGTCAGCCCAGCAGCCCCCCCAAGGTCAGCGACTTGGCGCAGGACCGGTGACGGGTAGAGCCCGTAGCCCAATGAGTCGCCCAGAATTTTGGGCGCAATCCACTCCATACCTACCCAGGCTGCGGCTGCTGCCAGCGCACGCACAACGGGTCCATGCCGCAGTCCGACCAGGTAACGTACCAATGCAAATGCCAGGAACTGCGGCTGAAAGAGTGGCGCTGCCACCAGTAGAACTGACAGCCCGGTTACTGCGCCAAGTTGGGTGTAATTCCCGATCGCCATGCCAAACCAGGAAAAAGCGGCGGCCGTGAACGCCACGGACATGAGGGAGGCATTGAGAAGGCTGCTGGCGAGCGTCTCTCGTGTATCCAGGACCCTGAGCCAGGGCACGACCATGACAAAGCCGAGCACCCATGCGCCACCTCCACGCACGTACATCCCCGACAAAATACCGCTAAGGACAATAGCTGACAGCACACGCCCCGCTGGGCGGTTGATTAGGGCCACCGGCTTCATTGGGCCTGCTTGGCGGCGTCAACGGGTGCAGGGATCACAATGCGGCGGATTGGCAAACCGGGCGGGGCAAGCTCTGGCGGAACGACGCGGTTGGCAGGCATTTCCATGGGACGTTGCTGGGCATCAAAGATCTGGAAATCCGGCGCAAACATCAGAATCGGTTCAATGCGTTGCCCGTCGTCAGTCGCTTGGTGGTGGCGAACATAACCTGGGGGCAGCACAAAGTCTTCCGGCACGGCCAAACCGACCATGGGTGGGCGTGTTCCGGGAGGCGAAAACGCGCCAAGCCCGGTATACACACCTGCCTGGTGCAATCGGTTGATCACCTCCGACATTTTGGGTTTCTCGCCGCGGGCCACGTAGCTGGACAGGTCTGGTGTCGGGTCATTGTCTTTCTCGGGCTCCACTGCGCTTGGTGGTCTGGCATGGGCCGGTTCCTTCCATGTGGGAACCGTTTCCTGAATTTGCCAGGCGGACACAGCAGGGGGGGGCGTGGTGACGGCCGCCGGTAGCGGCAATTTCACATTCGCAGAGACCTCAGCCGGCAACTCCGGCGAAAAAAGGAAGTAGGCCAGCCCTCCTCCAGAAATCACCGCAGCAACAAGAAGGAAACCCCAATTGGGGGTCCAGGCAGGTGCCCCATTTGCGGCTTCCGGTGGCGGGGCCTTGCGCTGGCGTCGTGTAACCAAGAGCTGTTGGGCCTAATCCATCACGGGGTCGCTGGGTTGTACGTTGAGACCGCCCAACCCATGCGTTCATGACCGTATTGGTTCCAGATGGGGTTCTTTCCACCTGTGAACGTGGTGTAGCGCGGTGCACCCGATCCTGTGGTGCCGCCCAGTAGACCCGCTGTGACCGTGCCACCGGTGTAAGTAGGATGGGTGTCATCAGATTGAATGTAGTCGTAGCTGCTGCTGGCGGACACGAAGTGTGTATTGGAGTCACGCAAGGTTGCCTGCAGTGTGCTGGTGATGCGCGTCAGATAGTTCGACTCGCTTTCGCCGGCAACATAACGCAACGCCTCCGAGTCCACTTGTCCATCGCCGTTGCTGTCGTAATCTGCCGCCATGTACTGGGCAAAGTTATCCGCGCACTTGAAGCCTTTCTGCCGCGCGTATTCACACATCCAGTAATTCATAGTCGCGATTTTGGGAAGAAACTTGTTACGCAAATTGACGGTGGCGCCGGTGGTCGCATCCTTGCAGGTGCTTTGCACGTTGTCGGCTGCATAGCCCGGGTAATGCAAATTGGATATGACTTTGACTTTCACGCCTGCATAGGCATTGGCATTGATGTAGTCCATTGCAGCAGCAACATAGGTCTTGCAACTGCTGACCGCAGTGTCCATGCCGCTGTAGTTGCAGGTGCCGGTTTGTTTTTTGAAGGCCGTACGTGCTTGAAGGCCATCATTGCCACACATCTCAAACGTCACCGCCCGGGTGCTCGTTGCCTGCATATAAGAGCGTTCTGCGACGATCTTGTTGTTGTAAATATCCGAGGCCACTGCGCCAGATTTGGTGCGCCGCACGCTTTCAATATCTGCGTTCCAAAGTGCAGACAGGTATTCGGCCTTGACGGTCGGTGCAGCGAACTTAGCGGCGTTGATCGTGGAGCCGTTGTAGCCAGCGTAGATGGAATCACCATAGGCAACTACGCGGTATTTTGCGGTTGTTCCTGTCCGGTCAATTGTCCAGGAGACGTTTTGGTTCAAGGTGCTGGCGACAGCACCAGAACCGAGTGCCAACGTGGCAAGGACGGGCACCAATGTGCACAATGCAGAACGAATTCGAGTCATCATGTCATGCCACCTTTCGGTAAAGTTTTCCATGGAATCAGCGCAGTCAAACCAGTGTTTGGTACCTCAGTGTCTCAGCTTTGACGGGATCGCCCATAGGAGTAACCCTGCCGGGAAAACCCTATGGATTTGGCCATTGCGACGCAGCGGGGGGGCTGCTGAGAAGCAGGCTGACGCGCATTAGACACGGCACTCCAGAATCGGGGTGGCGCTGGGCTATAATCCAAAAAAGCACGATCGTACTATTTTATCTTTGCACCGTTTTTCCGAATGGAAAGGCCGGTCCGCATAGAATCGAACAGTTGACGTGCACGTCAAGTGGATTTCCCTGTTTATAACTATCTGGAGTCGCAGCAATGAAAGTCCTGGTCCCCGTAAAACGTGTGGTGGACTACAACGTCAAGGTCCGAGTCAAGTCGGACGGTACGGGTGTAGACATCGCCAACGTCAAGATGAGCATGAACCCCTTTGACGAAATCGCGGTGGAAGAAGCCGTACGTCTGAAGGAAAAGGGCGTGGTCACTGAAGTGATCGCCGTTTCCTGCGGCGTGGCCCAGTGCCAGGAAACCCTGCGTACCGCCATGGCCATCGGTGCAGACCGCGGCATTCTGGTGCAGACTGACGAAGAACTGCAGCCCCTGGCTGTGGCCAAGCTGCTCAAGGCCCTGGTGGACAAGGAACAACCCGGCCTCATCATCCTGGGCAAACAGGCTATCGATGACGACTGCAACCAGACTGGTCAAATGCTGGCTGCCCTGGCAGACCTGCCCCAAGCGACTTTCGCCAGCAAGATTGAAGTGGCTGACGGCAAAGCCACAGTCACCCGTGAGGTGGATGGTGGTCTGGAAACCCTGTCCGTAACTCTGCCCGCCATCGTCACGACTGACCTGCGCCTGAACGAGCCCCGCTACGTGACCTTGCCCAACATCATGAAGGCCAAGAAGAAGCAGCTGGACACCTTCACCCCTGCCGATCTGGGCGTGGATGTGGCTCCCCGGATCAAGACCCTCAAGGTTGCCGAGCCCGCCAAGCGCAGTGCCGGTATCAAGGTGCCGGACGTGGCAACGCTGGTGTCCAAGCTCAAGAACGACGCCAAAGTCATCTAAGAAGAACAAGGAACCATCAACATGACCGCTCTTGTTATTGCCGAACACGACAACGCGTCCATCAAAGGCGCAACCCTCAATACCGTGACCGCAGCTGCCCAGTGTGGCGGTGATGTGCACGTGCTGGTGGCTGGCCACAATGCCGGCGCAGCTGCTGCGGCTGCTGCCCAGATCGCTGGCGTTGCCAAGGTTATCCACGCCGATGGCGAGCATCTGGCCCATGGCTTGGCAGAAAACGTGACTGCCCAGATTCTGGCGATTGCTGCAAACTACAGCCACATCGTTTTCCCTGCCACCGCATCGGGCAAGAACGTGGCTCCGCGCGTGGCTGCCAAGCTCGACGTGGGCCAGATCTCCGATATCACCAAGGTGGTGAGCGCCGACACCTTCGAGCGCCCCATCTATGCTGGCAACGCGATGGCCACCGTGCAAACCGCCGACGCCACCAAGGTGCTGACGGTGCGTACCACCGGCTTTGATCCTGCTGCAGCTTCTGGCGGAAGCGCTGCCGTTGAAACCCAGGCAGCCTTGGCCGCCAACGCTGGCGTGGCCTATCTGGGCTCCGAGATCGCCAAGAACGACCGCCCAGAACTCACTGCTGCCAAGATCATCGTGTCTGGCGGACGTGCACTGGGTTCCAACGAAAAGTTCATGGAAGTCATGACGCCCTTGGCCGACAAGCTGGGTGCCGCCATGGGTGCTTCCCGTGCTGCCGTGGACGCAGGCTATGCGCCCAACGACTGGCAAGTGGGCCAGACCGGCAAGATCGTGGCACCCCAGCTGTATGTGGCCTGCGGCATCAGCGGCGCCATCCAGCACCTGGCCGGCATGAAGGACTCCAAGGTGATCGTTGCGATCAACAAGGACCCGGAAGCCCCGATCTTCTCCGTGGCCGATTACGGTCTGGAGGCCGATCTGTTTGTGGCCGTGCCAGAGCTGGTCGCGGCGCTGTAATCGCCAAACGAATAAGGGCATCGCGTGCGATGCCCTTTTTTTATTTCCCCATTCGGAGTTCTTCATGAGTTACGTCGCCCCCGTCAAAGACATGCTGTTCAACATCGAGCATCTGGCCAACATTGCGCAGATTGCCCAGATTCCCGGTTTCGAAGATGCCGGCCTGGACACGGCGCAGGCAGTGCTGGAAGAGGCGGCGAAGTTCAATGAAGGCGTACTGTCGCCCCTGAACTGGGAAGGCGACAAATATCCATCCAGCTGGCATAACGGCGTGGTCACCGCCACCCCTGGTTTCAAGGAAGCCTTCAAACAATTCGTGGATGGTGGCTGGCAGGGACTGCAACACCCGGCGGACTTTGGTGGCCAGGGCCTGCCCAAAACGATTGGCGCAGCCTGCGGTGAAATGCAGAACTCTGCCAACATGAGCTTTGCGCTGTGCCCGCTGCTGAGCGACGGCGCTATCGAAGCCCTGCTGACAGCCGGTTCGGACGAACTCAAGGCCACCTACCTGGAAAACCTGGTGGCGGGCAAGTGGACCGGCACCATGAACCTGACCGAACCCCAGGCTGGCAGTGATCTGGCGGCGGTGCGCACCCGTGCTGAGCCCCAGCCCGATGGCACCTACAAGGTCTTTGGTACCAAGATCTTCATCACCTGGGGTGAGCACGACATGGCCGAGAACATCGTCCACCTCGTGCTGGCCCGCGTGACCGGTGCACCTGAAGGTGTCAAGGGCATCAGCCTGTTCGTGGTGCCCAAATTCATGGTCAACAAGGACGGCTCGCTGGGTGCGCGCAATGACGTGCATTGTGTGAGCATCGAGCACAAGATGGGCATCAAGGCGTCGCCGACGGCGGTGTTGCAGTACGGTGACCATGGCGGCGCCATCGGCTACCTGGTGGGTCAGGAAAACCGTGGCCTCGAGTACATGTTCATCATGATGAACGCCGCACGCTACGGCGTGGGTGTGCAGGGCATTGCGATTGCAGAGCGTGCGTACCAGAAGGCCGTAACCTTCTCGCGCGAGCGCGTCCAGAGCCGCCCGGTGGATGGTTCGCTGTCGACTGCTGGCGCCATCATTCACCACCCTGACGTGCGCCGCATGCTGATGACCATGCGTGCCTACGTGGAAGGTTGCCGTGCGTTGGCCAGTGTCGCGGCTTCTGCCTACGATGCAGCCCACCACCACCCCGATGCCGAAGTGCGCAAGCCCAACCAGGCCTTCTATGAATTCATGGTGCCGCTGATCAAGGGCTACAGCACCGAGATGAGCCTGGAAGTGACCTCGCTGGCAGTGCAGGTGCACGGCGGCATGGGCTTCATCGAAGAAACCGGTGTGGCCCAGTACTACCGCGACGCGAAGATCCTGACCATTTACGAAGGCACCACCGCCATCCAGGCCAACGACCTGGTCGGTCGCAAGACCTCGCGGGATGGCGGCCAGACCGCGAAGGGCATTGCCGGACAGATCGAGACCACCGAGGCAGCGCTCATCCAGAGCGGCACCGCCGATGCGCTGGCCATGGCCAAGCGCCTGAAGGCTGCACGCTTGGCGTTTATCGACGTCGTCGACTTTGTGGCCGGCAATACCAAGGCCAGCCCGAACGCCGTGTTTGCCGGCAGCGTGCCTTACCTGATGCTGGCGGGCAACCTGATGGCGGGCTGGCAGCTGGCGCGCGCACTGCTGGTAGCCCAGGAACAACTGGCGGCCGGGACCGACGCTACCTTCATGCAGGCCAAGATCACCACGGCCCGCTTCTATGCGGACCACATCCTGAGCAAGGTGCCTGGTATGCGAGACAGCATCGTCGACGGTGCGGACAGCGTGACCGCCATGCCGCTGGATGCGTTCTGATTACTTCAGCCTTAATTTGCTATTGAATTTGTAGCTACCCGCGCAATAGATGCGGGGGCTACAGCCCTTTTTTTTCTATAAATTCCCATTGAGGAGACACCATGTCCAAACTTCCCGCGCCGCTGGACCGCTTGCCTTTTCCCGTGATCGGCTCGCCCCTGTTCATCATCAGCAACCCCAAGCTGGTCATTGCCCAGTGCATCGCTGGGGTGGTGGGTTCCATGCCAGCACTCAATGCGCGTCCAGCCGAGCAACTCGAAGAGTGGCTGATTGAAATTACCGAGGCACTGGCGGCTTACAACAAAGCCCATCCTGACAAGCCAGCAGCGCCGTTTGCCATCAACCAGATCGTGCACAAGAGCAATGACCGGCTGGAACACGACATGGCCATGTGCGTCAAGTACAAGGTGCCAATCATCATCACCTCGCTGGGCGCCCGTGAAGAGATCAATGC
>CAUJJV010000126.1 GCA_963205375.1 Pseudomonadota bacterium | reverse complement strand
GGCCCTGAGCTCTGCACTGCTGGCAACCACAATTTTCCGCTGCAGTTCGTTGAGCGCATTGATGGGCTCCTGCAATGCATCCAGCGCAGGAAGGGTTTCTGCATTGAGCACGGTGATGGCCTCATCGCGCTTTCCCTCATCTACCAGTTTGGATGCTTTTGAAAACGATGCCACATACTTTCCGCGCGCCTCCTTGAGCCTGGCTACCAAGGCTTTGCCCTCCGGAAGGTAGATGAGCGACTCCAGCGTGTCCAGCGCTGCTGAAATGGTTTTCTTGTTGGTTTCGATGTTTTGCTTGACACTGTTGATCTGCTGGGGATCCGTAGCAATCACCAGTTCCATGGTACGCCGGGCATTGGCGCGGGTCGTGGCGTTGATGACGTTGGCGGCCTCGGCCTTGACCCAGTCTTTCTCAATGATCCGGTCGTTGATCTCGGCCACATCACCAAAGCGCATGACGCTGACCAGCGCCATTACCAGCATCATCAGAATCAGCAGGCCAAAGCCTGCACCCATTCGAACCCCGATTTTCAAGTCATTGAATGCCACGGAAGTTCCCTCCTCAATTAAATTGGACTGCTCGCATGCGTCTCACTATGCCGAAAAGTAAGCCTGGCGACAATCCTACCTCTGGACGCACGCGCACCGCCAGGTTTCTATTTCCCTACTACCAGGGTAGTAATTATTCAGGGGCCAGCAACTCTGCGACGGGACTGCATCTCGGCGCCCGCTGACCGGAGTTGCTCGGCATCCATCACCGTGCGCGCAGCAGGATAGGCCACTTCTTCCTCCAGACGCATGTGGTCTCGGTACAGATCCACGAATGCGCGAACCTCAGCGTCCGACAATGACCGTGGGGGGGGGGCTTCAGCGGGTTCCGCCATGTCCAGCAATACCAGGCGCATCGCCCCCCAAGCGCCCTCCATCTGGCGATGCTGCGCCATGAGTCGGTGTACCGCATCGCGGGCTACAGCATTGTTCCCCGCAAGCAATAGCGGAAATACATGCAACTCTTCGTCCTGGTGATGCAAAGGGGCAGCCAAATCAAAATAGCGCAGGATGTCCTGCGCTGCCTGCACCGCCTGGGTATCGCACCCATGGGTGAGCACGTGCTGCTGCAAACGCAGCAGCAGGTTCAGGGTGCGTTCTACGCGCTCGTGGCATGCCTCGAGCATGTCAAAAGGCGCCTCGAAACCGACACCGGGCGACCGGAAACCCGGGATTGCGGTCGATGGGCGAGTGGAAGACATGGAAACAGGCCCCACTCAACCCAGATGGACTGCCTGTCCCTGGGCATCAAAAGGGATGTAGGCAGCAATGTCTCCCCGCTTGATGGCTTCCACCATGGCCTGCAATGGCTTGTCTGCATCTGCGCTGGACGGTGGCGCCAGCACTGACCCCGACATGGCGGCCGCAAAAACCAGCGCCCAGCTCTTGCCAAATTGACTGGCTTCCGCTTTGAGGACATCAAAGGATGCCAGCTCATCGGGCGATTTGTCGACGCACATCAAAGGCACCAGGGCGCCTCCATGCCCAGCCTCGAATTGGGCGCGCTGCTCGGGTGTGCTGTCTTCCGGCAACTCCACGCCGACAAACACAAACAAAAGCCGCTGGGGCAAAGGCTGGCTGCGTGCCGCCTGCAATAGATCGTTGAAATTTTCGATGTTCATTCTGTAGGTAATTCCTGTAATGGCAAACCCGACACCACTCCCTGAGCCACGGTCAGATGGGCCACATAGTCGGCAGGAGTCGGACGGGAACGTTGGGGCTTGCGGGACTGGACGGTCCCCACACTGACGAAGCACAGCGCATGCTCCTGCGCAGCCAGCGCAAACAGACTGCGCAACCCTTGGGATTTGAGGGCCTTGCCGCTGGTGAGCGCGGAACCGTAGCCGAGCGACGTTGCCATCAGCAGCATATTTTGAACCGCACATCCCGCAGAGACGATACGTTCATGCAGATCGACGGAAGCATCGCCTCGGGCACCATCCACCACGACCAGCAGCAAAAGCGGCGCGCGGTACGCTTTTTCCCGGGCCTGCTCCACCTGTTCCGCCAGTGCTTCGGTGTCGCGTTCCACCAGGGCATTGGCAAACTGGTCCGCCAGCAGTCCACGCGCGGCAGCAGGTACGAGGATAAATCGCCACGGCACCAGTTGCCCATGGTCTGGCGCCGATGCAGCAGCGCCCAGGATCATGGACAGTTGAAGCGCATCCGGCCCCGGCGAAAGCAGGCGCTTGGGCAGGATGGTTTGACGCGATTGCATCAACGTCGCAACAAGGGAAGAAAAATCAGTCATGGCAGCCGCACTTTAACCCGGTTGGCCATCGACACGCAGGCGGCCGTACCAGCCCAGCATGCGCCCGCCCCATGCAAGCACTGCGGCAAGCCACATCAGCGCCACCAGCGCCAATGCCCAGCCTGGGGCCTCTGGCAGCGCAGCGCCCATCCGCAGGACCACGGTGATCTGAAGGACCCAGAAGGATATCCAGACCAGATTGTCAGCCGCCAGGGGGCGCCCGCTATGGCCACTGGAAACACGCGTCACCATGGCCACCATGGTCGACCCCAAAAAACCCATGGTCAGCGCATGCAGTGCGCCCAACCCCAAAACCGGCGTACCGGCATGGAAGCCCAGCAACTGGGACAGACCGGCAAGGAGGAACGACAAGCCCAGCCAGACAAACCCGATGTGCAGCATGGCCAGCAGCCGGATTTTCAAACTCTGGACCATGCCCCACACAAAGGCCAGCCACACAATCACGCTGCCCACTGCCAGCTCCAGCAAGCCGCGCGACAGCATCCAGACGCGCACGTCCGCTCCTGCACCCGCACCGAACCACTCCAGCCAGATCAGGAGGATCTCCATCCCGACGGCCATCAACATCACCCCCATGAGCCAGTTGGGACGCCAGGTCCGTGCCATGGGTACTGCACTGGCGGTGAAAAAGGGAATCATCCGGTGGGCCACCGCAACAAAGGTGCTCACGACAAAACCCCAGAGCGCCGTGAGCACCCATTGGCGTGCCAGGCCCTGTGCGTCCAGCGTGACTGACGCGATCATCGCAACCAGTGCCGCCACACCCAGCACACCCGCCATACCGATGATCCTGGCATGCAACTGGTCTGGCACCACGCTGCGACGGATGAGCCCCCAGAACAGCACCTGGACCCAAAGCAGACCTGCCAACGCCAGTCCCGCTCCGGCCAGTGCGACCTCAACCTCCGTGTGCCCACCCGCGAGCCATCCCAGCCAGCCGACCGCCTGCAGACACAGGGGTGGCAGCAGGCGTTGCGCGGGCAGCGGGTGCATGCCCAGCCACTTGGGACCCGCAGTGAACAGAAAGCCGGCAAACAGCAGGGGAAAAAATCCAAAGGTCATGGCGACCGAATGCAGCAGCGTAGGAGACACGGCGTAGGTCAGCCCCACCCCTCCCCACACGCGATCGCATTGCACCAGCGCCCACCAGGCGCTGGTGCCCACAAGCACGACGACAGCCAGAAAGAACGCCAGACGGTGCGGCGCACTTAGCAGGTGCCTGCCGTGCCAGGGAGATGTCATCCACAGCTACCCATATGCCCGCACTGGGTGCAATAGTCGCAGCCGTCCTTGCGAATCATGGCGTGCGCCCCGCACTCGGAGCATTTCTTGCCCACCATGGCCGGAGGCATGGCGACCTTGACTTCTTCATGGGCAGACACCACACCATGCGAGGGCACCTGGCTGGTGTTGCGCTGGTCGATGATCTGCTGCACGGCATAGGCGATTGCTGCCACTTCCGAGTCGTGCCACAGAGGCACGCGGGTACCATCGGCCTTCTGGTAGGTGCCCAGGCGCACGGGGCCACGGTCCCAGGCCACTTTGCGCATGTCACGCAGGGCGCGTTCCAGAAAGCCCCCGCGCGCGGCCAGCGACAGCAGGCGCATGCTGGAAGTGATCCACTGCTGCGACTCCCCGCTTTGACCCAGGGGCATGAAAAACTCGATGGCGCGCTGCACCATGCCTTCGCCATTGGGATTGGCCAGCGGCAGGAACGACACGACGAGGTACAGCGTCTTGTGGCCTTCCTGCGTCCAGTACTCGATCTTCTCCGCCACGGCCGGCAACGCACCTTTGGGACGTTTTTCGATCACAGCCCGCATGGGATCTGCGCGATCAGCTATCAAATCAGGAGCAGCCTCCACCTTGGGCGTGCCGGTATCCAATACCGCCCCGAGGATGGCATTGGGCCGGTACGTGGCCAGACCCTTGAGACGGGCGCGCCACGCCTGCTGGTACAGGCTCTTGAAGTCGTCGTACGGGCACTCCGCGGGCACATTCACGGTTTTGGAAATCGCGGTGTCCACCAGGGGCTGCACCGCTTCCATCATGGCAATGTGGCTCGACGCCGTCATTTCCAGGGCCGAGACAAAGTAGTCAGGAAGCTGGTTGATGTCGCCCCCCAATTCCCGGTACACGCGCCAGGCATGGTCTTCCACGGCGTATTCACGGGTTGTGCCATCGGCCTCCCGCTTCTTGCGCCGGTACACCCAGGAGAACGACGGCTCAATGCCGTTGGAGGCGTTGTCCGCAAACGCCAGGCTGACCGTTCCCGTAGGCGCAATCGACAGCAGGTGGCTGTTGCGGATGCCATGGGTACGGATGGCTTTTTTGATGTCTTCAGGCAGACGGCTGGCGAAGGTGCCCTTGGCAAGATAGCCTTCGGCCTCAAACTTCGGAAAGCTGCCTTTTTCCTGTGCCAGTGCCACCGACGCGGTGTAGGCCGCATCGCGCATGCAGGTGCCAATGCGCGTTGCCATAGCCCGACCTTCCGGGGCGTCATAACGCAAACACAACATGGCCAGCGCATTGCCCATGCCAGTAAAACCTACGCCAATGCGCCGCTTGGCTGCGGCCTCGGCACGCTGCTGCGCCAGCGGCCAGAAGGTGACATCAAGCACATTGTCCAGCGCCCGCACCTGGGTTGCCACGGCGCGTGCGAATCCGTCAAAATCAAATGCAGCCTCCCCGTCCATGCCAAACGGATGCGACACAAAGCGCGGCAGGATGATGGGGCCCAGATCGCAGCATCCATAGGGTGGCAACGGTTGCTCGCCACAGGGGTTGGTCGCCGCAATATCTTCGCAGTAGCTCAGGTTGTTGTCTTCGTTGATATGGTCCAGGAACAGGATGCCCGGCTCGGCAAAGTCGTAGGCCGACTTCATCACGGTGTCCCACAGCTCGCGCGCGGTCACGGTCTGGTACACCCACAAGCCGTCGTCCCGCTGAAACGCACCCTGTGCCAGCAGCACGGCGCCCGGACGGGCACGGTGCACCAGCTCCCATGGCAAATCGGCTTCCAGCGCCTGCATGAAGGCATCGGGCACACCCACGGACACATTGAAGTTGTTCCAGCGCCCCGGCGTGCGCTTCGCCGTGATGAATTCGAACACATCGGGATGGTCCATACGCAGCACCCCCATCTGGGCACCGCGGCGCGCACCGGCACTCTCCACGGTAGAGCAGGACTGGTCAAAGACGTTGATATAACTGCAGGGACCGGAGGCCATGGAGGCAGTTCCCTTGACGTCTGCGCCCCTGGGGCGAATGCGGGAAAAGTCATACCCCACGCCACCGCCACGCCGCATGGTCTCCGCCGCCTCTCGCAGTGCTTCGTAGATGCCAGGATAGCCGTCATCATCGACCCCCTGGATGCAATCGCCCACCGGCTGCACGAAGCAGTTGATCAGCGTGGCCTGGATGGAAGTGCCTGCGGCACTCATGATGCGCCCGGCGCCAATGGCACCTGCGCGCATGTTGTCCAGAAACAGGGCCTCATAGCGCTCACGCTCGGCCGGCGCTTCCGCACTGGCCAGCGCCTGGGCGACCCGACGGTACACGTCCTGCGCCGAGGTTTCCCCTGCCTTGAGGTATTTCTCCCGCAGCACATCTTCACTGATGGGCTGGGGGGGCATGTTTGCATGGGTCATGGTGCCTTGATCTCGTTTCATCGCCAGTGTGTTCCTTCTAGATGTTCCACGCCGCGCCGCCTGTTGGTTCACCCAACTGCGACGCCCAGCCCGGAAAATTGATTTTCTGTACTTCGGGTGACACCACTTTGAGGTAGGTCATCGACCCCCTGTTTTCACAGGGACAAAATTTGTCCGTCGTATTCCACGTAAGGCTGGTAGGGGCCGGTACCACTGTGGTCCGACACCGATGCGGCGACAAAATCGCCCTTCTGCGCGTCAAACACATGGATCTCACCGTCTTCGATGATGTAGTACCAGCCGTGCAGGGTCAGGGTTCCTGCCTCGACCTCTCTGCGCACCATGGGATAGGCCATGAGGCGCTCCAGTTGCAGTACCACGGCGCGTTGCTCGGTTCGGCTTATCGCCTCCGGACTGGGCTGCACGGGTAGCAGCGCCTCGTCAGCGAGTTTCAACCAGGCTTTGAGCGCGACCGCCTCTTCCGGTGCACCTTCATAGGCCACGCGAATGGCACCACAATGGCTGTGACCGCACACGATGATACGCTCCACCTTGAGGCTCAGGACCGCAAATTCGATGGCGGCCATCGTGCCGTGCAGTCCATGCGAACCATCGTAGGGCGGAACGAATGCGCCGACGTTGCGAACAATGAACAGTTCACCGGGCCCCGCTCCCGTCAGCAGGTAGGGTACCAGCCGTGAATCCGAGCAGCCGATAAACAGCGTCTTGGGATGCTGGCCGTCAGTCACCAGATCCTGGAAGCGCTGCTGGTGCAGCGGAAAATAATCGGAATGAAAGCGCCGCAAACGCAATAGCAGTTCGTCAGGCGCCGTCAGGTTATCAGTCATTGAACCAGGGGGGTGTCAGAAGACTCCAGCTCCACACCTTCCACCAGGGCATCTCCCGCCAGCAGGGTCATGTACTGGTGCAGTGCCTTGGCACGGGACTGCATGGCCAACTGGGCCGCAACGCGTTCGCGCACCTCATCGTATGGCAACTCCTTGCCTTTGCGACGACCCAGTACCTCGATGATGTGAAAACCGAAGCGAGTATGAATCAGCCGGGGATGCACGCCCATCCCCCAGCTGGAGTGTTTCTGGTGAAACAGCTCGTTGGCCAGTTCGGGCGCGCAGTCATCCGGACCGATCCAGCCGAGATCGCCACCCTGGGTACTGGTGGGACAGTTGGAGAGTTCGCTGGCCAACTGTGCAAAGCGCGTCTCGGGCACATCCTTGCCCAGCAAGCTGAGCAGGGCTTTTTCGGCATGCACCGTGAGGGCATGTACGTTCACCCCCGGAGTGACGGCAAACAGGATGTGGCGCACATGCAGCGCCTGCCCCACGACGAACTGCGCCTTGTGCGCGTCGTAGTAGCGACGGCATTCCTCTTCGGTCGCTTGCGGAATGGTGACTGACTGGTCCACCATGGTCTCGATCACCTTGCGCTGCTCGTCACCCAACTCTGGCGCCATCAAGCCGGTATGCCTCGGCAACAGCCCCAGTTTGACGGCTTGCTGGCGAAGCAGTTCGCCGTAGGCCAGCTCACGCAGTTCTGCGACATCCGGTTTCTTCCCGGGTGCATGCAGCGTAATACCGTTGATGCTGGCTACTGGCGTGTCCAGCTCCGCGGCGGAAGCGGCACACTGGCATGTGCTGCTGCCACAGCCAGTGATGGTTGACATGGGTGCTGCGCTCATGGTCACTCCTTTCTTAGCGCAATGTGGTCTGGGTGCGGCTCATGGGCTGCTGCTCGGTCAGACCGATGCGGCGGCTACGCACCACCTGGTACGGACGCACCAGATAGGCTGCAGCACCGAAGCCGCTCCAAACGTGCACCAGGCGGGTGAACGGGAAGATCAGGAAGATCGACATGCCCAGGAACATGTGCATCTTGAAGATGAAGCCCGCTTCAGCCAACAACTCGGGAGCCCCCGTGCGGAAGGTCACGATGCGCTGCGCCCATTCGGCCAGCTTCATCATCATGCTGCCATCCAGATGCTGTGCAGACATTGGAATGGTTGCCAGACCCAGCGCCAGTTGCAGCCACAGCAGCACCAGCAGCACGATGTCGCTGGTTTTGGAGTTGGTGCGAATGCGCACATCGCTCAGGCGACGGTGCAGCAGAATGGTCACGCCGAGAAAGCCCAGCACGCCGAACACACCACCCGACACCATGGCCACGACCTGTTTTGAACCTGCACTGATGAAGTTTTCGTACAGGAAGTGGGGCGTAAGCATGCCAAAGGTGTGGCCAAAAAACAGGAACAACACACCCACGTGGAACAGGTTGCTACCCCAACGCAATTGCCCGGCGCGCAGCAGCTGCGAGGAATCGCTCTTCCAGGTGTATTGGTCCCGGTCAAAGCGCATCAGGCTGCCCAGCAAAAAGATGCTGAGGCAGATATAGGGGTAGTACCCAAAAAGGAAATGATCAAGGTAACTCATGCTGTTACTCCTTGCTTGGAGGTGTTTTTACGAACAATGTGGATAGGCTGGGGGTCGCCTGGACGGGCCTGACCCTTGGTGCTGCAACCGTCAAACGCTTCTGGCTCCTGCCAGGCATCGTCCAGCGCTTCGTCGGCTTCAAAAGGTACCGCTTCCACGCGCTGACCCGTGATTTCCAGCACGGCCGCCACCACAGCAGCGTACGGGCTGTTGCGCTTGAGCAGGGCACTGAAAATGGTGTTCAGGATATGCGCCATCTCGCCCAGGAACTCTGCGGCCAGTTTGGGCGGCTGCGTGGAGGCGAACTCCAGCACCACGCACAGATGATCCGGCAGCTCCTCAGGCGACAGGAACAAACCCGCTTTTTCATAGGTCTGCGCCAGGTCGACCATGGCTGGGCCGCGGTCGCGGGAATCGCCGTGCACATGCTCGAACATGTGCAGGGATGTTGCGCGGCCACGGTCGAAGGTTTCGACGTAGCGCGCCTCGGCTTCCATGGTGTCCAGTCGCAGGATGTCTGCGGCCAGTGCATGCAGCTCGTCGCGCCGGGCAGCCGGCACCACAGCTTCCTTGTCAATGGCGGCCAGCAGTTCGGGCAGATGGTTCCGCAATGCCTGGTCAGGGTAGCCCAGGAATTGCGCGAGTGCGCGCAGGGTGTAGCGGTTGTCTTTCATGCCGTTCTCCTTGTGCTCAGACCATGGACTTGATGGGGATCGTCCGGGCCTTGGTGCCGCCGAACAGGCTCGTCTCCGAGGCCCCGTCCGAGCATCCATTACCAAACGAGAATCCGCAGCCACCGCGCAGGTCGAAGGCATTCTCTGCATATTCGCGGTGCGACGTAGGAATCACGAAGCGGTCTTCGTAGTTCGCAAGCGCCATGATTTTGTACATGTCTTCGACTTCTGCCACCGTGAGGCCCGTTTGCTCCAGCACGGCCAGGTTTTGCTCCTGGTCCACATGCTTGCTGCGCTGGTAGGCACGCATGGCCAGCATGCGCTCCAGGGCTTTCACCACGGGAGCGGTGTCGCCAGCGGTCAACAGATTGGCCAGGTACTGCACTGGAATGCGCATCTGGGCAATGTCCGGGATCTCGCCATTCACGCCAATATGCCCGGCATTCGCAGCCGAGGTAATGGGCGACAGTGGCGGCACATACCAGACCATGGGCAGCGTGCGGTACTCGGGGTGCAGCGGCAGTGCCACTTTCCACTCGACCGCCATTTTGTAGACCGGGCTGTTACGGGCGCCGGCCATCCAGGCATCAGGAATGCCATCCTTGCGCGCCTGGGCAATCACCTCGGGGTCGTTCGGATTGAGGAAGATGTCCAGTTGTGCCTGGTACAGGTCCTTCTCATCCGGTACGCTGGCCGCTTCCTGAATGCGGTCTGCGTCATACAGCACCACGCCCAGGTAACGGATACGGCCCACACAGGTCTCGGAGCACACCGTAGGCTGGCCCGCTTCAATACGTGGGTAGCAGAAGATGCACTTCTCGGCCTTGCCGGACTTCCAGTTGTAGTAAATCTTCTTGTACGGACAGCCCGAGACACACATGCGCCAGCCGCGGCACTTGTCCTGGTCGATCAGCACAATCCCGTCGTCTTCGCGCTTGTAGATCGAGCCGGAGGGGCACGAGGCTACGCACGCGGGATTCAGGCAGTGCTCGCACAGACGCGGCAGATACATCATGAACGTGTTTTCGAACTGACCGACCATGTCCTTCTGGACCTTGTCGAAGTTGGCCAGATTGGCGTCCTTGCCACGCTTGGAGAACTCGCCACCCAGGATTTCTTCCCAGTTGGGGCCCCACTCAATCTTCTCCATGCGCTTGCCGGTGATCAGGCTACGCGGACGTGCGGTGGGCGCCGCCTTGACTTCAGGTGCCGATTGCAGGTGGTCGTAGTCGAAGGTGAACGGCTCGTAGTAGTCGTCGATCTGCGGCATGTTGGGATTGGAAAAGATGCGCATGAGCAGCTTCCACTTTCCACCCTGGCGGGGCTCGATGGAGCCATCGGACTTGCGAATCCAGCCACCGTTCCACTTGTCCTGGTTTTCCCAGTCCTTGGGGTAACCGATACCGGGCTTGGTTTCCACGTTGTTGAACCATGCGTATTCCATGCCGGGACGGGTGGTCCAGACGTTTTTGCAGGTGACTGAACAGGTGTGGCATCCGATGCACTTGTCCAGGTTCAGCACCATGGCGATTTGCGCGCGTACTTTCATGTTGTGTGCTCCTTCTTAGGCCTGAATGGTGGGAGTTGCAGACTCGCCATCGAGCCAGTCGATCTTGCGCATCTTGCGCACCACCACGAACTCATCGCGGTTGGTACCGATGGTTCCGTAGTAGTTGAAGCCGTAGCTGAACTGGGCGTAGCCGCCGATCATGTGCGTGGGCTTGGTCGTGATACGGGTCACCGAGTTGTGAATGCCGCCACGGGTGCCGGTAATCTCGGCGCCGGGGGTATTCACAATTTTTTCCTGTGCGTGGTACATCATGACCATGCCAGGGTTCACGCGCTGGCTTACCACCGCACGGGCTGCAATAGCGCCGTTGGTGTTGAACAACTCGATCCAGTCGTTGTCAGCAATGCCTGCCTCTTTGGCGTCGTCTTCACTGAGCCAGACGCAAGGACCACCACGACTCAGCGTCAGCATGATCAGGTTGTCCGTGTAGGTGGAGTGGATACCCCACTTTTGGTGCGGCGTGATGAAGTTCAAGGAAATTTCCTTGTTGCCATTGGGCTTGCGGTCCTTGATACCCACGACGGCCTTCAGGTCGACCGGCGGACGGTACGAGCTGAAGCCTTCACCAAAAGCCGTCATCCAGGGGTGGTCGAGGTAGAAGTGCTGGCGACCGGTCAGGGTGCGCCATGGAATCATTTCATGCACATTGGTGTAGCCGGCGTTGTACGACACGGTCTCGCTCTCGATACCACTCCAGGTCGGGCTGGAGATGATCTTGCGCGGCTGGGCCTGCACATCCCGGAAACGGATTTTCTCGTCTTCGCGGTGGATGGCGAGGTGTGTGTGGTCGCGTCCGGTGATCTTGGACAGTGCCTCCCAGGCCTTGACCGCCACGTGGCCATTGGTCTCGGGTGCCAGTTGCAGAATCACTTCGGCAGCGTCAATGTCCGTCACGATCTTGGCCATGCCTTTGGACACGCCTTCGGTGTGGACCTTGCCGTTGAGGCTCTGAAGCTGCTGAACCTCCACTTTGGTGTCCCAACCGATTCCCTTGCCGCCATTGCCGGCCTTCTCCATCAGCGGGCCCAGGGCCGTAAAGCGCGCAAAGGTGTTGGGGTAATCGCGCTCAATGACTGCAATGGTGGGCGCAGTCTTGCCGGGAATGAGATCGCACTCACCCTTCTTCCATTCCTTGACGTCAAAAGCCTGGGCCAGTTCTGACGGGGTGTCATGCATCAGCGGCGTCAACACCACTTCTTTCTCGACACCCAGGTGGCCTACACACACTTCACTGTAGGCTTGGGCGAAACCCTTGTAGATTTCCCAGTCGCTACGGCTCTGCCATGCAGGATCCACCGCCGTGGACAGCGGATGGATGAAGGGGTGCATGTCGCTGGTGTTGAGGTCGTTCTTCTCGTACCAGGTGGCGGTGGGCAGCACGATGTCGGAATACAGGCAGGTGGTGCTCATGCGGAAGTCCAGCGTGACCAACAGGTCCAGCTTGCCTTCGGGCGCCTTGTCGTGCCATTGCACTTCGGTCGGCTTGGCTTCCTCCGCACCCAAGTCTTTGCCCTGCACGCCGTTGGTAGTTCCCAGCAGATGCTTGAGGAAATACTCATGTCCCTTACCGCTGGAGCCCAGCAGGTTGGAGCGCCAGACAAACATGTTGCGCGGCCAGTTCTTGGGGTTGTCCGGATCTTCGCAGCTCATCTTCAAAGAGCCGTCTTTCAAGGACTTGACCACGTAATCTTTGGTGTCCATACCAGCCGCCTGCGCGTCTTTGACCACCTGGAAGGAATTGGTTTCCAGTTGCGGTGCGCTCGGCAACCAGCCCATGCGCTCGGCACGCACGTTGTAGTCAATCAGGCTGCCACCGAATTTGGACTTGTCGGCCAAGGGCGAGAGAATCTCTTCCACCCCCAGTTTTTCGTAGCGCCACTGGTCCGTGTGCGCGTAGAAGAAGCTGGTTCCATTCATCTGGCGGGGTGGGCGCACCCAGTCCAACGCAAACGCCAGCGCGGTCCAGCCGGTCTGTGGGCGCAGCTTCTCTTGTCCCACATAGTGGGCCCAACCGCCGCCGCTCTGGCCGATACAGCCACACATCATCAGCATATTGATGATGCCGCGGTAGTTCATGTCGCTGTGGTACCAGTGGTTCATGGCCGCACCGATGATGACCATGGACTTGCCCTTGGTCTTGTCGGCGTTGTCGGCAAACTGGCGGGCCACGGCGATTACCTGGTCGCGCTTGACGCCAGTGATCTTCTCCTGCCATGCGGGGGTATAGGGGGTGTCGTCGTCATAGCTCAGCGCGGCGTTCTCACCGGCCAAACCGCGTGCAACACCGTAGTTGGCGACGGTCAGGTCAAACACAGTGGCAACCAGTGCATAGCGCTCTTCGCCGGCCTTGCCGAGCTTGATGCGGCGCACCGGCACCTTGCGTACCAGCACGTCGTCTACTGCTTCGCCCTGCTTGTTGGCGTTGAAGTTCGGAGTATCGATACCGCCAAAGTAGGGGAAGCCAACGTCGCCCACTTCGTAGTCAGGCGTTGCGCCTTCCATCAGGCTCAGCTTGAGCTTGACTTCCGTATCGCCACGGGCTTCCTTGCTTTCCAGATTCCATTTGCCCAGATCGGCACGGCCTTCGGCACCCCAACGGAAACCGATGGAGCCATTGGGCAGCACGATCTTGTCGTTCTCGTCAATGGCAACCGTCTTCCACTCGGGGTTGTTGTCCTGGCCGAGCTTGCCGTTGAAATCGCTGGCGCGCAGGTAGTGGCCAGGCACCATGACCTTGCGGCCGTCTGGCAGGGTGCGCTCTTCGAGCTGCACCAG
>CAUJJV010000125.1 GCA_963205375.1 Pseudomonadota bacterium | reverse complement strand
GTGCGTTTATCCCGACGGCAAGTTGGCAGGTAGCGGGGTCGTGACAATCAGGCGTGCATCCCGCAAAGCCGCCGTGCGGTGGTGCACGATGGCCTGGTAGGCAGGAGATTGCAGCATTTCCACAAAAGCATCGCGTGACGGATATTCCACCAGCAGCGCTTCATCCCAGTGTTCACCGGGAGGAGCAATGAAGGCCAAGTGTGCATTCGCAGCCCAGATAACCCGACCACCTACGCCAGCGAGGATGGGTGCCACAGCCCGACCGTAGTCGGCATAGGCCCGGCGGCCCGTGCGCAAGCCATCTTCAGTGCGTTCGCGAAATGCCAGCAGGTTGAGCATTTGCACCGGGCCCTGTGCCGGAGCGTGCGCGAACAGCTGTTTGAAAGCGTCCCGTGTGGGGTCAATGGCGGTGCGCATTTCGGCAGACATGGCGCTACTTGACCAGACCTTCAGCCTTCATGGCGGCAATGACTGCAGGACGTGCACCCACGCGCGCCCGGTAGGCCACGAGATTGGGATAGGGGCTCAGGTCCAGACCGACAAATGGTGCCCAGTTGGTGACCACGAAGAGGTAGCCATCGGCCACGGTGAACTGGTCGCCCATCAGGTACTGCTTGCCGGCGAGTTCTCCATCGACCCACTTCAGACGACCCTGCAGGCGCTCCAGTGCGGTGGCCTTGGTATCCGGGTGGGTGGTGGGGACGAACAGAGGTGAAAACGAGCGATGCAGCTCGGTGCCGACGAGGTTGAGCCATTCCTGCAGCTTGTAGCGCTCGTAGGTGCCATTGGCGGGGGCGAGGTTTTTCTCGGGTGCCTGGTCGGCAATGTATTGCACGATGGCCGGGCCTTCGTGCAGGCTGCGACCGTCGTCGAGGGTCAGGAAGGGCACATAGCCCAGCGGGTTGACGGCGTAGTAGTCGCTGCCATCGGGCAGCTTGTGGGTCTTGGTGGGTGCCATGATGGCTTCGAAGGCCAGACCGGCCTCGTACATGGCAATGTGGGGAGACAGGGAGCAGGCGCCGGGGGAGTAGTAGAGCTTCATGGGAATGAATGGACAGTTGAGATAAGAGAGGTGTGGGTAACCATGCTACCGGCAAACGGATTTGTTTGCAGCATGGGGTGGCGCTACAGTGACATATCCATCTGATTGCCGGAGCTATGCATGACTTCACCAACCGTTGCCGACCGATACAGCCGCGCCAGCATTGCCATGCACTGGTTGATGGTGGCGGTGTTTGTGGGTGTCTATGGCGCCATCAATCTCTCAGAACTGCTGGACAAGGGCACGGCGGCGCGCCAGCTGGCCAGGAACTGGCATTCCATGCTGGGCCTCACGGTATTCGCACTGGTATGGCTGCGCCTGGCGCTGCGGTTGTGGGGGACGACGCCGGCCATCGTGCCGGCTCCCCCAGCCTGGCAGGAAAAACTGGGTAAGGCTGTGCATGGCGGCCTGTACCTGTTTATGGTGGTAACGCCCCTGGTGGGCTGGGCTTTGCTGACTGCGCGCGGCAGGGTGATTCCGTTTTATGGCCTGTATCTGCCAGATCTGCCCTTGCCCGCGATGGCGCAGGCGCGGCTGGTCAAGGAAGTGCACGAATGGCTTGGCAACCTGGGCTACGCGCTGATTGGGGGGCACGCCGTGGCAGCGCTGTGGCACCACTACGGGATGCGGGACAACACACTGCGCCGGATGTGGTTCAGGTAGCTGCGCGAATCAGTTCGGCACCTTTTTCCCCGATCATGATGCTGGGGGCGTTGGTATTGCCGGTGGTCAGGCGCGGCATGATGGATGCATCCACCACGCGCAGGCCCTGCATGCCGTGCACCTTGAGGCTGGCATCCACCACTGCCATCGGGTCCGTTGCGGGGCCCATCTTGCAGGTACCGACCGGATGGTATTCGGTGTCGGAGTTTTTGCGCAGGAACGCTTCGATTTGCGTCGGGTTGTTGCGCTCCAGTGGGTGGATCATTTTGCTGCGGTAGGGCGCCAGTGCCTTGGCCTCCATGATGTCGTGGCCCATTTGTGTAGCCTTGATCAACGTCTGCATGTCTTCGGGGTCTTTGAAGAACGCGGGGTCGATCAGCGGTGCGTCCGTCGGCTTGGCGCTCTGCAGTGTGACCGAGCCGCGACTCTTGGGGCGCATCAGGGTGACGTGCAGGGTGTAGCCGTGGCCCAGGTGGGCCTTGCGGGTGTGGTCGTCGACAATGCCGGTGCACAGGGCCAACTGGATGTTGGGGTAGTCGGTGTTGCCCTCAGTAGAAATGAATCCTTGGGTTTCGGCCACGTTGGTGGTGATCCAGCCGGTGCGTTTGCTGCGCCACTCGAAGATCGACTTGATGACGGTCCATGCACCGGAGAGCGAGGTGCCCAGCGCAACTTCCTTGCGAGGTGTGCGGTAGATCAGCACGGTGGTCAGGTGGTCGTGCAGGTTCTGGCCCACGCCGGGCAAATCGTGCGCGACTGCAATGCCATGCTGCTGGAGGTGCACCGCCGGGCCAATGCCGGAAAGCATCAGGAGGTGC
Organism: Pseudomonadota bacterium; assembly: GCA_963205375.1. Lineage (GTDB taxonomy): Bacteria > Pseudomonadota > Gammaproteobacteria > Burkholderiales > Burkholderiaceae_C > Allorhodoferax. Next base: position 7,189 of record CAUJJV010000125.1, on the reverse strand, counting down.
GGTGAGCCAAAGGCGCCGCCGCTCACGATCACTTCGCGTTTGGCCTTGACCTGCCGGGTGGCACCGTTCTGGGTGTATTCCACGCCGGTGGCGCGCTTGCCGTCGAGTAGCACACGGCTGGTGTGGGCGCGGGTGATCACGGTCAGGTTCTTGCGACCCAGGTGGGGCGTGATGTAGCCTTTGGCCGCGCTCCAGCGCTCGCCGCCTTTTTGCGTGACTTGCGCGTGGGCTACGCCGTGCTGCTGGGCGCCGTTGTAATCGGATGTGCGCGGGATGCCAACCTGTTCGCAGGCCTGCATGAACACTTCATTGAGCGGGCTGGGGCTGCGCAGGTAGCTGACGTTCAGAGGGCCGCCGACACCACGGTATTCGGTAGCACCAAAGCACTCGTTGTTTTCTGCGCGTTTGAACAGTGGCAACACGTCCTGGTAGCTCCAGCCCGGGTTGCCCTGGGCGGCCCAGTGGTCGTAGTCGTTGCGGTTGCCGCGGGTGTAGACCATGGCATTGATGGAGCTGGACCCACCCATCACCTTGCCGCGCGGCTGGAAGCCCTTGCGCCCGTTGAAGCCAGCCTGCGGCACGGTCTCGTAGCCCCAACTGAACAGTTTCAATGGCGCTGTGGCGGCAAATCCCAAAGGCGCGTGGATGAAGGCGGAAGAATCCGGGCCGCCGGCTTCGAGCAGACACACGGAGACGGACGGGTCTTCGCTCAGGCGGCCCGCCACCACACAGCCGGCGGCACCGCCGCCCACCACGACGTAATCAAATTCTTGCATGCAATAGTCTCCTCCCGCTGCCGGGAAATATCAGGCCAGTAGAACGTCCTTGCCACTCAGCCGCTTGGCCAGTCCCTGGGCGAGGCGGTTGACGTTACCGTAGATGGACAGCTGTGGATTGGCACCAATGCTGGTCGGGAAGAGGGAGCCGTCGTGGATGGACAGATTCTCCAGCTGCCAGTGCACACCGTCCGGGCGCGTGACGCCCAGCTTGTCGTCACCGCCCAGACCACAACCACCCATGACGTGGGCGCTGCCGATCTTGGTGAGCAGGGGCTTCATGGGCAGGGCTTCAATGGCTGCCTTGGTCGCCGCCCAGGTGCTGGTGCCGCCAGCAAGTTCGTGGCCCGGGTACACCATGGTGGCGCCGGCTTCGAACTGGATCTGTGCCATGGCCAGCATGGAGCGGCGTGCACCGTCGAGCACGTAGTCGCTGATGGGGTAGTCCAGCAGGGGCGAGCCATCGTCGCGCAATTCCACCGTGCCGCCCACTGACTGCTCGTGGAAGCCGTCGCGCATGAGGGCTAGCATCACGTTGGCGTGGGGGTACTGGCGGAACAGCTCGGCCTGCTTCTCGCCAAAGCCGGGCAGGTTGGCGCCAAAGAACACCGGATGCAGGGGGGCGACTTCCAGTTTGAACCCGATCGGTCCGTCCACCGGCTGGGTGTGCAGGAAATGGTCGGAGTAAATGGATTGCGGCGCACCGGTCCATGCGGCCACGGTGTCCTTCATGACGGCTGTGGTGATGGCCACCGGGTGCAGGAAGGTGCGCGTGCCCAGCCGCTTGTGTGGGTCGGGCGCTTTCGAGCGCATCAGCAGCGCCGGAGAGTTGATCGCACCGCCAGCCAGGACAAAATGTTTTGCTACGATAGTTGTAGCAATCTTGCCAGATTCGACGGGGGCTGCATTCGGTTTCACCGCAATACATTGCATGGCGGTGACACGACCACCTTCGATGACCAGTTTCTCGGCCCGTGTTTCCACCAGCAGCGTGGCGCCATGGTCCAGTGCAAACGGGATGGTGGTCACCAGCATGGACTGCTTGGCGTTGGTGGGGCAGCCCATGCCGCAGGAACCGAGGTTGTAGCAGCCCTTGACGTTGCGCGGAATCACTTCGGCCTTGATGCCGAGTTTGGCAGCACCGCGGCGCAGCAGTTCATTGTTCTCGTTGGGCGCCGTAGCCCAAGGCGAAATGTTCAGTCGGGTTTGTGCCTGCTGGAAGTAGGGCGCCAGTGTTTCGGTGGTGTAGTCCTTCAGGCCAAATTTGTCCTGCCAGAATTTCAACGTATCGGGAGGCGTATGAAAGGAGCTGGTCCAGTTGACCGTGGTGGTGCCGCCCACACTGCGGCCCTGCAGGATGGTGATGCCCTTGTCCTTGGTCTTGCGCCCGGCGTTTTCCTGGTACAGCGAGGCGTAGGCTTCGGGCTCTTTCTGTTTGAAGTCGGTACTCGATTTGAGCTGCCCCTCCTCGACGATGACGACGTTCAGGCCTGCTTTGGTCAGCAGCTCCGCGGTGATGCCGGCGCCAGCGCCAGAGCCGATGATGGCCACATCGCAGGTGATGCGTTCCGGCAAGGCGCCGTGTTTGCCGCCGAGAACTTTCCAGCCGCGTTGCAGGCCCGCCGCAATGGGGTCAATGATGTTGGTCATGCGATTTCAGTGGATGCAGGGTGACTCAGACGGCTCTGGGGCCGGGATAGCCGATGGTCTTCCAGGACTCTTCGCCCGAGAAATAGGGCACAAACACGATGTCGTGCAGTCCCTGGTAGGCCTGGATGCGCAGCTCCGTGCCGGACGCGCGCATGGACTGCAGTGCGGCGCTGGTTTCTGCCACTGTGGCGTCTTCCCACGACGGCGACAGACCCACAATGCCGCGCCGGCCCGCGGCCGTGGCCAGCAGGCCGAACAGTTGCGAGAGTTCAGCCTGCACATGCGCGGGCAGGCCGGCGGTGAAGTCATCGGTACGCTGCAGGACCGCGTCGATGGCGCGTTGCTGTTCCAGCGCATCCGCAGGCAGCGTGCCTTGCAGCATGGCCTGTCCGACGCGGGCCATCAGCAGCCGCGCGGAGGGGCTGAGGCGGCCATTGACCAGGCCCGGCTTGATCAGTGCCACCGCGCCGCCAGCCACGGCCAGAACGACGGCGGCACCGATACCGAGCTTGAGAAAACTTCTGCGCTGCAGGTGGGGAGGCAGGTGCTTCATGGCAGTGTGTATCGGGTTACTTGGTCAGGAAGTCGAGGTACTTGGTCGCGAACTTGCCGTAAGGCGGCCACAGGAACTTCACGGCGCTGAAGGGGGCCTGGTAGAACACCGGGCGCATCTTGGAGAAGGTGACAAAACCTTCGTAGCCGTGGTAGTGGCCCATGCCGCTGTCGCCCACACCACCGAAAGGCAGATCGTGCTGGCCCACGTGGAACAGACCATCGTTGACGCTGACGCCGCCCGACATCACGTGGGTCAGCAGGTGGTGCACCAGCGCCTTGTCGTTGCTGAAGGGGTAGAGCGCCAGTGGACGCGGGCCGTCGTTGATGGCCTGGACGGGGTCTTCAATTTTCTTGTACGGAATGATGGGCAGCACGGGGCCGAAGATCTCGCGCGTGCGCAGCGCGCAGTCGGCGGGCGCGTTGAGCACGATGTGTGGGGCGATCTTGCGCGTGGCCGCGTCCCACTTGGGGCCGGGAATCAGCTGGACCAGTGTGGCGCCGCGCTCTTGCGCCTCTTCCATGGCACCCACCACCCGGTTGAAGGAGCGGTCGTCAATCATGGAGGTGAAATCGGGCGAGCTCAGGTGCGGGTAGCGCTCTGTGACGATGCCCTTGGACATCTCGGTGAACTCCTTGACTTTGTCTTCCGGGATGTAGATGTGGTCAATGGTGGTGCAGATCTGTCCGGCGTTGAAGTACTTCACGAACAGGACGCGTTCGGCAGCTTTGCGCAGCGGGTAATCGTCGCAAATGATGGCGGGCGATTTGCCACCGAGTTCCAGCGTGACAGGGCACAGGTTGGGGGCAGCCGCTGCCATGACGGCGCGGCCTGTCAGGCCGGATCCGGTGAACAGGATGTGGTCGAACTTCAGCTTCGAGAACTCAATGCCCACGCCGCCGGTTTCATCGAAGAACGCCAGCTTGTCCCGGGGGAAATACTTGGGAGACTTTTCAATCAGCAGCTTGGCGAGATGGCGGGAGTTTTCCGACATCTTGACCATGGAGCGGTTGCCAGCGGCAAAGGCGGCGATGAGTCCGCTGAAGCTGAGGTTGATGGGGAAGTTCCACGGCACGATGGCACCCACGATGCCCAGAGGCTGGGGAACCACGCGGTTCTTGGCACCGAAGAAATTCTTGATGTCCACACCGCGGCGCTGTGGCTTCATCCAGGTCTTGAGGTGCTTGAGGGTGTGTTCCACACCGTCGACCACACTGAAGATTTCGGCAAACAGGGTTTCGTGGCGCGAGCGGTTGCCGTAGTCGGCGCTGATGGCGTCCACGATGGCGTCGCGGTTGTCCTTGATGAAGGCTTTGAGCTTGAGCAGGTCAGCCTTGCGCTCGGCAAAGGTGGGGTAGGGGTGGGCGAAGTAGGCTGCGCGTTGCAGCTTGAGGACTTCTTCGAGCTCCAGACGGATGGCGTCAGAAGAGGTGGCGGCGTGGATGGGAACGGCGGACATGGTGTGGTTTTCTCCGGGAAATCAGGTTTGGTAAAGGGTATCGATGCGGTCAAGCTTGCGGATCAGTGCCGGCCATGCGATGTTGGCGCCCTGGCCCGAAGTGACCATCTTGATGACCATGGGCATGGTTTCCATGATCTTGGGGTTGATCTGCACGAGCTCTCCGCCTGCCTGGGCGTCAAGCTGGATGCGGCAGGCGTTTTCAAAGTTGTACATCGACAGAAAGGCCTCTGCCACGGTGGAACCGACGACCAGCAGGCCGTGGTTGCGCAGCATAAGGAAGGTCTTGTTGCCCAGGTCGGCCTGCAGGCGGGGTTTTTCATCCTCGCGCAGGGCCACGCCTTCGTAGTCGTGGTACGCCAGCTCGGGGATAACGAAGGTGGACTGCTGACTGATGGGCAGCAGTCCACATTTTTGTGCGCTCACGGCCACGCCCGCGCGGGTGTGGGTGTGCAGCACACAGCCCACGTCGGGGCGGCCGTCGTGGATGCAGCTATGGATGTTGAAACCAGCGGGATTGACCGGAAACGGCGAATCGAGCAGCTTGTTGCATTGCTGGTCGACCTTGACCAGGCTGCTGGCGGTGATTTCATCGAACATCAGCCCGTAGGGGTTGATGAGGAAGTGGTGCTCGGGGCCTGGGATGCGCACGCTGATGTGGGTGAACACCAGGTCACTCCAGCCGTACAGCGCCACCAGACGGTAGCAGGCGGCGAGATCGACGCGCAGCTTCCACTCTTCGGTGCTGACCTTGTCTTTGACGGATGGGATATCCAAGTGCTGTCTCCTGGCGATGGCAAGCGCGCACGTTAACCCGGCGGGCGGTAATTAACTGTTAAAAAATTTACAATTTAGGGTAATTACTGGAAAAAAATAGACCGTGTACCCCAAATCCGATCTTCTGGAAGCGCTGAGCATCAACACCTGGTTTGCAGCCTTGCCTCTGGCCGAACGCAAAGCCATGGTGCGCGCGGGCGAGGTGCTCACGTTCCGGGCCGGTGAAATGCTGTACCGCAAGGGGGATGCGGGGGCGAGTTTTGTGGGTCTGGTGGAAGGGGCCTTCAAGGTGTCCACGCTGGGCGAGGATGGTCGCGAAGCCATCCTGGCCGTGATGGAGCCCGGCAACTGGTTTGGCGAATCCTCGTTGCTGGATGGGTTGCCCCGACCCCATGACGTCACCGCCATTCAGGACAGCATCCTGCTGGCGATCGGTGTGGTCGAGTTTGAGCGGCTGATGCGCCGTCCGGCATTCGCACGGGCGCTGGGCGCGTTGCTCTGCAGCCGGGTGCGCGTGCTGTACAGCCTGGTGGAAGACGCCATGCTGCGCTCCACCCGCACCCGCATTGCCCGGCGCCTGCTGGCACTGGCCCGCGGCGACGCAACGATGGCCGTGGATGCCAGGGCGCGTGTGACGGTGTCGCAGGAGGCGCTGGCCATGATGCTGGGCATCACGCGCCAGACCCTGTCCAAAGAGCTCAAGGTGCTGGCGCGCGATGGCGTGCTGTCGCTGGGCTATGGGCGCATCGACATCCTTTCGGTGCCGGAGCTGGACAAACGCGGGGCGCTGGCCTGAGTTGCAGGACAGGGCATGGATCAGTCAGGTGACCGAGCAAGCTATAAAAACAATAGCTGCTTGCGCAATTTTGACGGGGGCTAGAGCTGTATTTGGCTAAGAAAGCCGCTTGGCAGCCCAGAGTACCTGGTCCACCACGGCTGCTACGCTGGCCTGGTGCGCGGCGTCCTTGAGCTGGCCCTGTGCGTCAAACGCGCTGCCGGCGCGGCTCAAGGCGAACTGTTGCGGGCAGAGCCAGCATTGCAGGTTGAGTAGCAGCGGGCTCAGGTGGCTGAGCGAGCGTAGGCCGCCCAGTGCACCGGGCGACGCACTGAGCAATCCCACCACCTTGCCTGCGAATGGCTTGCTGCTGTCGCTCCAGTAGGCGTGGTTCTTCACGGGGCTGGAGGCCCAGTCCAGGGTGTTCTTGAGCAGGGCGGTGTAGCTGCCGTTGTACTCGGGCGAGCAGATGATCCAGGCCGGGTGTTCATCCAGGATCTCCTTGAGCTTCATCACATCGGGTGGTGTGCCCTGCGCTTCGAGGTCGGCGTTGTACAGCGGAATGTCCAGGTCGCCCAGCTCCAGCAGGTTCACGCTGGCCCCGGCAGCCCGGGCCAGATCGGCTGCAGCTTTGGCCAGCTGGCGGTTGTAGGACTGGGTGCGGGTGCTGCCGGCGAAGACAAGGAGTTTGCTCATGGCCCCATTGTAGTCAATAAACAGGGTAGCCGGTAAAATCGGCCTCTCCCTGACTGCGCCGGGCGCGCGTTTCTTTCTGCGTCCATTTGGAACACCATGCTTTACCCACAAGATTTCGATGTCATCGTCGTTGGCGGCGGCCATGCCGGAACCGAGGCCGCGCTGGCCGCGGCCCGCATGGGCTGCAAGACCCTGCTGCTGAGCCACAACATCGAGACCCTGGGGCAGATGAGCTGCAACCCGTCCATCGGCGGTATCGGCAAGGGCCACCTGGTCAAGGAGGTCGATGTCATGGGCGGCGCCATGGCGCTGGCCACCGACGAGGCCGGCATCCAGTTTCGCACCCTGAACTCCAGCAAGGGGCCAGCCGTGCGTGCCACCCGCGCGCAGGCGGACCGCATTCTGTACAAGGCGGCGATCCGCCGCATGCTGGAAAACCAGCCCAACCTCTGGCTGTTCCAGCAGGCGGTGGACGACCTGATGGTGGAAGGCGATGGTGATGG
>CAUJJV010000124.1 GCA_963205375.1 Pseudomonadota bacterium | reverse complement strand
CCCACGGCAGCGGCGTGGGCACATACCGCCATGCCAATGAGCCCGCCCATGCTGGTGCCAACCCAGTCCAGGGTGCGCGGCTTCAGGTGCGCCAGCAGGGCCAGCATGTCGGCAGCGTAGGTGGGCAGCTGGTAGCCCATGGGATCCGCCAGCCAGTCGCTCTGGCCACGCCCAACGACATCGGGGCACACCACGCGGATGTTGCCACCGGCCTCTGCCACCAGCGCCTGCGCCAGCACATCAAAATCGCGCCCCTGGCGGGACAGCCCGTGCACGCACACCACGGTGTGCTCTGCCTGCGCATGCCCCCACTGCCAGTACGCCATGCGGTGCCCCGTTGTGGCGTCCGGGCACGGTAAGTAATTCAGCGTAGGTTCAGTCATGGTGCAATGCAAAGATGCGGTGCTGTTTGATAATGGCACCATCCTACTGGAACAACCCCCACTTTTTGAAAGCGACACCATGTTGAAAGGCAAAACTGCACTCGTCACCGGCTCTACCAGCGGTATCGGTCTGGGCATCGCCAAGGCGCTGGCGGCGCAGGGCGCCAACATCGTGCTCAATGGCTTTGGCGATGTGGACGGCCCCAAGGCCGAGATCGCCGCGCTGGGCGTGCAGGTGAGTTACCACGGCGCCGACATGAGCAAGCCCGCCGAGATTGAAGACATGGTGAACTTTGCCGCCAAAACCTTTGGCAAGGTAGACATTCTGGTGAATAACGCCGGCATCCAGCACGTGGCCCGCATCGAGAACTTTCCGGTGGACCGCTGGGACGCCATCATCGCCATCAACATGAGCAGCGCCTTCCACGCCACGCGGCTGGCCTTGCCCGCCATGCGCGCCCAGAACTGGGGCCGCATCATCAACGTAGCCAGCATCCACGGACTGGTGGCTTCGGCGGAGAAGTCGGCCTATGTGGCGGCCAAGCATGGCGTGGTGGGCCTGACCAAGGTGACCGCACTGGAAAACGCCACCACCGGCGTGACCTGCAACGCCATTTGCCCCGGCTGGGTGCTGACGCCGCTGGTGCAAAAACAGGTGGACGCCAAAGCCGCCGCGCTGAATATCAGCAACGAAGAAGCCACCAAGCAGCTGCTGGGCGAGAAAGAACCCTCCATGCAGTTCACCACGCCCGAAGAACTGGGCGCGCTGGCGGTGTTCTTCTGTTCGCCCGCGGGCAACAACGTGCGCGGCGTGGCCTGGAACATGGACGGCGGCTGGACGGCCCAATAAACGCGATTTATAACCAAATTAGCATCCAGCCCCCGTGGATAGTGCGCAGACAGCTATCTATTTGATAGCAAACTACGCGCCACTCACGACGACTGCTTGAATGCCATCACGGCCTGGTTGCGCAGGGTGCGCAGCAGGGCCAGTTCTTTCTCGTCCAGTTCCAGCGCACCGTGGGTCGCCTTGTCGGCGTAGATCAGGCCAAACGGTGCCCCCTTGATCTGCAGCGGCAACAACAGGAACGTAGGCGCATTTATGTCCTTGCGGTACCACTCGGGCAGGCGCTGCACGATGCGGCTCTCGGTCGCGTCACTGATCAGGCTATCCACACCCTTGAGGCACACCACGGCAAACAGGTCTGGCGTAGAGGCTTTGAGCGGCGTCTTGAAAATGGGCACCAGTTTTTCAATCCCTTGCCCCAGACCAAAGCGGCCGGTAATGGTCTCGGTCTTCGGGTCACGCATGCAGAAAATGATGCGGTCAAACCCCATGGCGCGGTACATGGTCTCCAGAATCATGCGCAGCACATCGGTGAGCTTGAAGTCATCCACCATGGCGTTGGTGATGTCCTGGATACCGGCGGACAGCGTCTCGGCCACCATCGTGCTCTTGGTACGTGGTGGTTCGCCTCCATCCAGCGGCATGGTCTGCGTGGCGTGCAGTTCCACGCCGCCCAGCGTGGCGTCAGGCTCGAATCCTGTACCGGATGCACCTTCTGCCACTTCGTGGGGCAGTTTGAGCAGGCGGGAAGCCGCGGATTGCGGGGCAACCCGGATTTCCATGGCCTGCGCCAGATCCACCAGCTTCTGGCGCGCCTTGGTGGTAGCAGCCTGCACCGCGCTGGAGGTCGAACCAATGGAGCGCGCATATTTGCGGGCAATCTCATCAATACGGGCGTTGACCAGTTTGGGGTCGGACTCCAGCAGGGCGTCTGCAATTTCATTGGACGCCAGGGCGACCCAACGGATGCGCTCCGAGGTGTCGGATGGCGCACTGGGCGGAGGCGCCCCCACCGGTTTGCGCATGCAGCGCTGGATGCTGTCCGGCAGACCCCAGGCTTTGGCGATGCCGACACCCAGGTTTTCAAAACTCAGACCCAGCACATTGAGCGATGCGGTCGCCTCCGACACCGGCTCACGGGCCGAGCGCACCAGGTTGCGGATCTGGGACGCCTCTTCCGGAAAGTAGAACTGCACCAGCAGCCGCCCCAGGCTCTGGAACATGGAACCGATAAACGCCTCCTCGCTGTCGCGCAGCACGGGGCACAACTCTCCAGCGATAGAGCCAGCCATCAGCGAGCGCAAAAACTCTTCCTTGAGTTGGGCTGCCTGGCCCTTGTCCTGCATGTGCTCCAGCAGTACCAGGCTCAGCGCCATGTTGCGGATGCCGTTGAAACCCACCAGATTGACCGCGCGCGACACCGTGTTGATGTTGCCGCCACGCGCATAGTGCGCGCTGTTGACCAGCCGCAGTAGCTTGTTGGTCAGCGCCACATCCTTGAGGATTTCGTTGGTGACACTGCCCACGCTTTCCTTGTCAGACGAAGCCATGCTCTGGATGCGGACCACCGCATCGGACATGGCGGGAAAGTCGCTCTTGTGGCGCATGCGCCGCAGCAGAAAGTCCAGCGTGCTGTTTCCTCCCGCCTTGCCGCCTTCCCCGTCCGCCGCACCGGTGGGCCGGGACCATTGCTCCAGCTCCTGCGCAAACAGCCGTGCACTGGCAAACCGCTGTTTGGGGTCCAGCGCCAGCGCGCGGGACACAATGGCCCGCAGGCGATCGTCGATATCTGCGCTCAGATTGGCAGGCAAGGCCTGCTGCTCATGCACCGTGCGGTAAATAGCCCGGTAGGGATCGGCCTCGTTGAGCAGTGGCTTACCCATCAGCAATTCGGCCAGCACCACTCCACAGGAAAAAATATCCATGGAGGTGGCTGAAATCTCGCCATTGGCCGCCTCGGGCGCCAGATAGCCAATCGTGCCACTGCCAGGACCCGCGCCATCATCGTTGACACCGCCGCGTATGCGCGCAGCAATGCCAAAGTCCATCACGCGGGCACGCCCACTGGCATCCTGCAGGATGTTGGACGGCTTGATATCCCGGTGGATGACCCCGGCGGTGTGTTCTACCGCTACGGCGTCGAGCACATCCATCATCAAGGCGACGGCCTCCGGCGGAGGCAGTGCACCCCGCTGTTTGAGCACCTGGTCCAGCGTGCTGCCAGGCACGTACTCGAACACCAGGAAGGGCTGGCGGTCCTGGATATCGGCCTCGTAGACAGGAACAATGTTGGGGTGACTCACGCGCCCGACGCTGCGCGCTTCCTGCAGCCACTGCGCAATGGCCTTGTCGTCCGAGCCGTCGCCCGGGCGCATCACCTTGATGGCGACTTCGCGCTCCATGCGCGGATCGAACCCCAGCCAGACGGTGGACTGGGCGCCCTGCCCCAGCCGTTTGCGCAATTCGAAACGTCCCATCGTGGCGGGAGAACGACCGCTCTGGAGAGCGGCACCTGGATTCCGGACGGAATTGGAAAAATCGGCCATCGTTTTTGTCGGTAGATTTATTGTGGTCGAACAGACTGGATATATCGGTCAAACTGGTCAGCAGGTATAGGCTTGCTGAAAAGATAGCCTTGGTAGGTTTCGCATCCTGCCTGCAAAAGGAAGTTTTTCTGGGCCTCGGTTTCCACGCCTTCGGCAATGACCGCCAGACCGAGCCCCCGCCCCAGCGCCACAATGGTCTGGGCAATGGATGCGTCGTTCGGGTCGGTCAGCACATCGGCCACAAAAGACTGGTCGATCTTGAGCTGGTCCAGCGGCAAGCGCTTGAGGTAGCTCAGTGAGGAGTATCCGGTACCAAAATCGTCCAGCGAGAAGCCGACGCCACGCGCACGCAGAGCACCCATCTTGACGATCACGTCTTCCAGATTGTCGGCCAGGAGGCTCTCGGTCAGCTCCAGCTTCAGGCGAAGCGGATTGGCCCCGGTGTAGTCCAGCAGGCCCAGCACGTATTCGGCAAAGTCAGGCTGGCGGAACTGCCGGGCACTGACATTGACCGCCAGCGTCAGAGGCTCGGTCCGTGGATCTTCGGCCCACACCAGCAGTTGGGCACATGCCGCTTCGAGCACCCAGCTACCCAAAGAAATAATATGCCCGCTCTCTTCGGCAATCGGAATGAAATCCGCCGGGGACACCATACCCCGCTCCGGGTGCGCCCAGCGCAACAGCGCCTCGGCACCGACCACACGCCCATCGGCATGAACCTGCGGTTGGTAAAACAGCAAAAACTGGCCCAGCAGAATACCCCGACGGATATCTTTCTCCAGGGCGGCACGCAGTGATACAGAAGCCTGCATCTGCGGATCGAAGAAACGCATGCCGTTGCGCCCGGCATTCTTGGCCTGGTACATCGCCAGATCCGCATGCTTGAGCAGGTCATCAATGCCGACCTCAGTGCCGCTGAACAGCGCGACACCAATACTCGGTGTGCTGTGGTATTCCGCACCGGCGAGCTGGTAGGCATTGTTGAGTATGGAAATGACCTTTTCACCCAGGTTGGTGGCCCTGGCAGCCGCTTCGACGGGCGTCGCCCCAAGCCCTTCGAACATGACCACAAACTCGTCTCCACCCAGCCGGGCGACGGTATCTTCTTCGCGCACCGTCTCCATCAGGCGCTGCCCGACCTGCTGCAGCAAAAGATCCCCTTTGTCATGCCCCATGGTGTCATTGAGGGTCTTGAAATGGTCGAGATCAATGAATAGCAGCGCGCCGCACTGGTTGCTGCGTGCACTGGTCGCCATCGCATGCTGCAACCGGTCCATCAGCAGACGCCGGTTGGGCAGTCCGGTCAGGGAGTCGTAAAACGCCAGTCTGCGAATCTGGTCTTCCGCTGCCTTGCGGTGCGTGATGTCCACAAATGTTGCAACATAGTTGGTCACGTTTCCGCCTGTGTCCGTGACGGCAGTGATGTTCAGCCATTGGGGGTAGATTTCACCGTCCTTGCGACGGCTCCAGACCTCGCCTTCCCAGCGCCCTTGGCTCGCCAGTTCACTGCGCATGGCAGCAAAGAATTTTTCGTCATGCCATCCGGACGAAAGGATGTCTGGCGTCTTTCCCACTACATCCCTGGGCTCGTACCCGGTGATTTGCGTAAATGCCTGATTGACCCGCAGGATGACACGCTGGGCATCCGCCACCATCATGCATTCCTGCGCTTCAAACGCGATGGCAGCAATGCGCAGTTCCGATTCGGTGCGTTTGCGCTCAGTCAGATCAATGTCAAAGCAAAACAGCACTTTGGAGCCATCCCCCTGGTCCACGATGGCGTGGCTGGAGTACACCGGCACCTGGCTGCCACTTTTGTCGCGCAGCAGCAGCTCGGACGCTGCGGGAGCCTGTCCGGTCTGCACCATTTCCCTGATGGCGGCCTGTATTGGCTCGCGCAGGGGCTCAGGAATGATCAGGTCCAGCAGATTGCGCCCCAACGCCTCCTGGCCCGAGTAACCATACAACCGTTCCGACGCCGCATTCCAGTACACCGTGGTGCCGTCTGGTGCATAGCCCTGCACGGCCATCGATGGGATGTTCTGCAACAGCTCACGGAATCGCTGCTCCGACTCCTGCAGCTTTATCTGGGAATCATGCCGGTCCGTGATATCGCGCGACAGCAATACAACGGCTCGCTTGCGCCCCGGCAATGGTTCAACAGGATGCAGGCGAGCCTCGAAGTGGCGTTGTACTCCAGCACGGGTGCGCAGGTCGTACTCAAACGTCTGGGTGGTCTGGGCTGCGATGGTGTTGCGCACTTGCGCAAGAAAGATGTCTGCATCTGCCTTGGGCAGTACCTCGTGCATGAGGCGCCCGCGCAGCTCTTCAGCGTGGGTATGCAACTTTTTTCTGGGGCCAGAAAGGATGTCCACATAGCGCCCATCTTCGTCCAGAATGAACAACAGGTCCGGAATTGCATTGCCTATGGCACGCAAGCGCCCGCTGGCCAATCGCAGTGAGCGCTCCGACGCTATTCTGTCCTCGGCATCCTTGAGAATGAGCGACAGAAGAACGGTCGCTGGCGTGAACACCAGCAGCACAATCGGCGTGAACTGCAGTGTGAGCTCCAGTGCCACTTCTGCCGGGAGCATCCCGTAAATCACCAGCGCGAGCAGGGAATGGGTCAAAAATGCAAACAGCAGAAGTTGCCACGCCCCCAGACCCACAACTCCACGCAGATACAGGCTTCTGTACGCCAGTCCCAGCGCGGAACAGGCCATGATGACGCCAATCCCGGCCAAGGCGCCCTGGCCACCCAGATACAGACGGTACGCCGATGCCATGGCCACGGCTATGGCCGCCACCACCGGGCCACCAAAAAGGCCAGAACAGACAAGAACCACCGAGCGGGCATCGACAATCACACCGGGAGCCACTTCCAGCGGCGCCATCATGCCCACCACGCAGATGAAGCCAAACAACAGCCCACCGACCAGATTGGCCAGCCCGGGCCGGTCGCGCAATATCCGCAGATTGAAGCTCTGCAACATGCACAGGGCAAGCAGCAGCGCAGCGCCTTTGATGATCTCTATTGCCACGTCCACCCCAACCGGGACGGCACACAATGTCTAATCAATGTTTTGTCCCCGAAAAGCTTCTTTCAGGGCATTATGACTGCACGGTGACTATTGCCGGGATTCTTCCCGACGCTGCTGGCGCAGCTGCTGACGAAGCTCCGCCCGGTCCTGCTGCGTCAGCTGGCGCGTGGCTTGGGCGGCCTGGCCAGCCTGCTGGGACTGCAGTGTGGCCCGCAGATCGGCCTTGCGCCGCTGCGTCTCATCATCCATCGCAGCGCGTACCGGCGCAATCGACGCATCACGCTCAACGGCAAACCCCTGCGCAGTTGCCTGTGCGTGAGGCAACCCACCAAACAACAGCAGCGCAACGGCAGAAGCGAGACGATGGTTCATCAGTGTTCAACGCAAAAGGGCGACAACAAGCCCACATTGTTGGACGCAACGGGCATCCGATGCGTTGCATATTTGTAACAATGTGTCAACCTAAGCAATAGTCCTATGGCGTGGGCACCAGTGGCCGCGCAAAATCAGGCTTGTTACAAATTCCCAGCACCTATGCAAAATCCAGCCCCCCGCCCCAACAAGATCCTGGTGGTTGATGATGATGCCCGCATCCGGGATCTCCTCAAGCGCTACCTGACTCAGGAAGGCTTCGATGTCCTGCTGGCGGAAGATGGCAAGTCCCTCTCCCGCGTCATGATGCGGGACACTGCGGATCTCATCGTGCTCGACCTCATGATGCCCGGCGAAGACGGTCTGTCCATCTGCCGTCGCCTGCGGGCTGCCAATGACGTTACCCCGATCATCATGCTCACCGCCAAGGGTGAGGACATCGACCGCATTGTTGGCCTTGAAGTCGGGGCTGACGACTACCTGGGCAAACCTTTCAATCCGCGCGAATTGCTCGCGCGCATCCACGCGGTGCTGCGCAGGCGCCCCACACCGGAGGTGCCCGGCGCTCCTTCCAGCGACAATGAAATTGCCAGATTTGGCCCCTTCACCTTTGATCTGGGTGCACGCACCCTGCACAAGGGCACGGAAGAGTTGACGCTGACTACCGGCGAATTCGCCATGCTCAAGGCACTGGTGCGCCATCCCAGGGTGCCGCTGTCGCGCGAAAAACTGGCACAGCTGTCACGTGGCCGAGAATTTGAGCCGTTCGACCGCAGCCTGGACGTGCAGGTTTCGCGCCTGCGCAAACTGATAGAAACCGACCCCACCAACCCGCGCCTGATCCAGACCGTCTGGGGTGTGGGCTATGTGTTCGTTCCTGACGAAGCTGCCTGAATCGAAAGCCACGCCCTTTGGTCGATACCGAACCCACAGACATGTCTGCCAGCGGCCTTTCGCCGCTGGAAGAACAACTGCCCCGAAAATCGCGCTTCACGCTCTCGGGCCTGAGCCTGTTCTGGCGTACGTTTTTCCTGATCGCCCTGCTGCTGCTGGGCAGCATCCTGGCGTGGCTACAGACCCTGCGCTCCTTCGAATTCGCGCCACGCTCCGAGCAGATGGCGCAGCAGTTGTCCTCGCAGGTGAATCTCAGCCGGGCCGCGCTGATCCATGCGGATGCCATTGCCCGTGTCTCGTTGCTCAAAGCCCTGTCGGACACCGAAGGGCTTCGCATCATTCCACGTGAACGCACCGACCGCTTTGTGTCAGCAGAATCGGACCCGCTGTTTCGCGACATGGTGCGCAGCCTGCGTGGCCGGCTGGGTAAAAACACGGTGGTTGCGAACCGTGTCAACGACCAGAGCGGTGTGTGGATCAGCTTTGACATCGAGGGCGACGAATACTGGCTGAGCACTGATTCGACACGCCTGAATGTGGGTGGCGGCAAAACCTGGATGATCTGGCTGGCGGTGGCCACGGCTCTGTCGCTGGCGGGTGCAGCACTGATTGCGCGCCTGATCAACCGCCCCCTCAAGGAACTTTCGTTTGCTGCCAGCCGGGTACAGGAGGGCGATTTTGGTGCCAGCCGCCTGAGCGAAAAAGTCAACACCAGCGAAATCCGCGAGGTCAACATAGGCTTCAACCGCATGGCGCAGCGCCTGGCCAAGATCGAACAGGACCGCGCCATCATGCTGGCCGGCATTTCGCACGACCTGCGCACCCCCCTGGCCCGTTTGCGTCTGGAAACCGAGATGAGCGTGGCCGACCTCGATGCCCGCGCCTACATGGCGGCCGACATTGCGCAGCTCGATGCCATCATCGACAAATTCCTCGACTACGCCCGCCCCGACAGCGGCAAGCTCTCCACCGTGGGGCTGGGGGACGTGGTGGACTCCTGTGTCTACCCCTACAAAAACATGTCGGATGTACGGCTCAGTGTCCAGCTTCAGGATGACCTGCTGGTGCTGGCCGACGAGGTGGAACTGGGCCGGATTCTGACCAACCTGATCGAGAATGCGCGCCGCTACGGCAAGTCTCCCGACACCGGGGTGGCACGTATCGAACTGGCTGCCATCGCCAAAGACAAATGGATCCTGATCAAGATCCGGGACCACGGCATGGGCGTCGCCCCCGAGCAGCTGGCTAACCTGACCAAGCCGTTTTACCGTGGTGAAGCGGCCCGCACAGCGGCCAACGGGGCCGGACTGGGCCTGGCCATCGTGCAGAAGACCATCCAGCGCATGGGTGGGGCCTTTGTGCTGGCCAATTCGGCCTCGGGCGGCCTGTCCGCCCACATCAAGCTGCAGCGCGCCACCCGCTTGTAATGGCGCCCTCCATGGCGTTTTAGAGCGCCTGCACTTCCAGCAGGACCACAGCACGCGCCTCCATGGCGCGGCCCTCGCCCACCGGGCCCATCTTCTCCGCTGTCTTGGCCTTGACGTTGACCTGACCGATGTCCAGTTGAAGGACTTCGGCAATGCGCTCGCGCATGGCTGCAATATGCGGTGCAAGCTTGGGCGCCTGGGCAATGACGGTACTGTCCACATTGCCAATACCAAACCCCTTGGCCCGCACGCGGCGTGCGGCTTCGGCCAGCAGCACTGTGGAATCTGCGCCTTTGAACTGCACATCGGTGTCGGGAAAGTGCGTGCCAATGTCCCCCATGGCCGCAGCCCCCAGCAGTGCATCGGTAATGGCGTGCAGCAGTGCGTCCGCATCCGAATGGCCCAACAGCCCCTTGGCGTGCGGAATTTCCACGCCCCCCAGAATGAGCTTGCGGCCTTCCACCAGTTGGTGAATGTCCCAGCCTTCTCCGATGCGAATCTTCATGGCGTCCCCGCTTGGTTGGTGTTGCTGCGTGATGCCAGCACGGCCGCAGCCAGCGCGAAATCCTGCGGGTAGGTTACCTTGAAGTTCTGTGCGCTGCCCTCCACCAGCCGTGGCTGCAGCCCCATGTGCTCCATGGCACTGGACTCGTCCGTGACCGCGTCGCCCGCTGCCTGCAGCGCCTGCTGCAAGGCCTGCAACCGGAACATCTGCGGTGTCTGCGCCAGCCATTTGTCCGACCGGTCTACCGTGGCCGCCACACGCCCGCCCACCTCCTGCTTCAGGGTGTCGGGCAGTTTCAGCGCCAGCAAGCCGCCCACCGCGTCGTCCAAACAGGCGTCCAGCAGCGCATGGATCTGCTCTGGCGTAATCAGGCAGCGCGCCGCATCGTGCACCAGCACCCAATCCTGCGGTGCTGCACCACGCTCCAAAAGCGCAGATAGACCATTAAAAACGCTCTGAGCCCTTGTGGATCCTCCGCAAGGCGCTACCAAAACAGGAGCATCTGTTCCGTGAAAGAATCCATCCCCCGCCGACACCACCACCAGCACGCCGGCCAGGCGGTCCACCCGGGCAAATGCGTCCAGCGTGTGCAGCACCATGGCCTTGCCCGCAATGGGCTGGTATTGCTTGGGGCCGTCCGCTCCCGCGCGTGAGCCGGTGCCCGCGCAGGGAATCACCGCCCAGATACGGCGAACAGTAGAAGGAGAAGCCGGGGAATGGGAGGAGGATGGGGTCATGGTGAAGCGCCCATTCTAGTTTCGCCAGCGGGCCTAAAATCAGTCCATCCATGGATTTACCGAAACTACAAAGCGGCAAACGCTACACCCTGCCCCGCCCTGCGGGTTCTGCCGATGCGCTGCTGCTGGCCCAACTGGGCGAACGCGAAAAAGCGGCGGGTTTGCCCGTGGTGTTGGTCACCGCCGATGCCAACGACGCCCAGCGCCTGCTCGAAGAAATTGCGTTCTTTGCCCCCACTCTGCGCTGCGCCCTGTTCCCCGACTGGGAGACGCTGCCCTACGACACCTTCTCTCCGCACCAGGACCTGATCAGCGAACGACTGGCCACGCTGTGGCGCATCCAGCAGCGCGACAAGGAAACCGGCGCCGATGTGGTCATCGTGCCGGCCACCACGGCGCTGTACCGCCTGGCACCCCCGAGCTTTCTGGCCGGCTACACCTTTCAGTTCAAGGTCAAGCAAAAACTCGATGAGGCCAAACTCAAGAGCCAGCTCACGCTGGCGGGCTACAGCCATGTGACCCAGGTGGTCAGCCCCGGCGAATACGCGGTGCGCGGCGGACTGATTGACCTGTTCCCCATGGGCAGCCAGGTGCCCTACCGGGTCGACCTGTTTGACGACGAAATCGACAGCATCCGCACCTTCGACCCCGACAGCCAGCGCAGCCTGTACCCGGTACCCGAAGTACGGCTGCTGCCCGGTCGCGAGTTCCCCATGGACGATACAGCACGCGCCAAGTTCCGCAGCCGCTGGCGCGAATTGCTGGAAGGTGACCCGACCAAAAGCCGTATCTACAAGGACATCGGTAACGGCGTTGCCACCGCCGGTATCGAGTACTACCTGCCCCTGTTCTTCGACGACACCGCCACGGTATTTGACTATGTGGGAAAAGATGCCACCGTGGTTTTGCATGGTGACCTGGAAGGCGCCTTCCAGCGCTTCTGGCAGGACACCAAAGACCGCTACCGCCTGGTTCAGGGCGACCCCGAGCGCCCGGTACTACCGCCCGAGTCGCTGTTTCTGGGGACCGAGCAGTTCTTTGCCCGCGCCAACGACCATGCCCAGCTGGCCATCCGCCCCACTGGCAACCCCGAAGACTTCGCCCACATCGGCGTGTTGCCCGTGCTGTCCGTTGAGCGCGGCACCGAGGAGCCCCTGGCGCGCCTGAAAACCCATGCCCGCAACACGCAGCACCGCATATTGGTGCTGGCCGAGAGCGATGGCCGCCGCGAGAGCCTGCTCGACTTCCTTCGCGCGTCACAGTTCAACCCGCCAGCGTTTGAAACACTGGCCGAGTTTGTAGCCAGCACAGAGCCGATTGGCATTGCCACTGCCGGATTAACGGTTGGATTTGCATGGCTGGACGCAGGCATCGACCTGGTTACCGAGACCGAGCTGTTCGCCGCCGGCCCGACCACGCGCCGCCGCAAGAAGCAGGAACAGGTCAGCGACGTCGAGGCGCTGATCAAGGACTTGAGCGAGCTCAACGTGGGCGATCCGGTGGTGCACAGCGCCCACGGCATCGGCCGTTACCGCGGCCTGGTGCACATGGACATGGGCAACAAGAATGCCGCAGGTGAAGCCGAAATGCAGGAATTCCTGCACCTCGAATACGCCGACAAGGCCACGCTGTATGTGCCCGTGAGCCAGCTGCAACTGATCAGCCGCTACACCGGGGTCAGCGCGGACGAAGCCCCGCTGCACAAGCTGGGCAGCGGCCAGTGGGAAAAAGCCAAACGCCGCGCTGCCGAGCAGGTGCGTGACAGCGCGGCTGAGCTGCTCAACATCTACGCCCGCCGCGCGGCGCGCGAAGGCCATGCCTTCCGCTACAGCCCGAACGACTACGAAACCTTTGCCAACGATTTCGGCTTTGAAGAAACCGCCGACCAGAAGGCCGCGATCCACGCCGTCATCCAGGACATGATCAGCCCGCGCCCCATGGACCGCCTGGTCTGCGGCGATGTGGGCTTTGGCAAGACCGAGGTGGCGTTGCGTGCCGCTTTTGTGGCCGTTACCGGCGGCAAGCAGGTAGCATTTTTGGCCCCGACCACGCTGCTGGCCGAGCAGCACTACCAGACACTGGTGGACCGCTTCAGCAAATGGCCGGTCAAGATTGCCGAGATGAGCCGCTTTCGCAGTGGCAAGGAAATCACGGCGGCGCTCAAGGGTGTGGCCGACGGCACGGTGGACATCGTGGTCGGCACCCACAAGCTGCTGAGCCAGGACACCAAGTTCAAAAACCTGGGCCTGCTCATCATCGACGAGGAACACCGCTTTGGCGTGCGCCACAAGGAGGCGATGAAGGAGCTGCGCGCCGAAGTGGA
>CAUJJV010000123.1 GCA_963205375.1 Pseudomonadota bacterium | reverse complement strand
CAGGCTGGCAGGCTCCGGTAAAATCGGCCCCTTCCGGGCGAACGCCCGCAGGGGTGCGCACGCATCCCTTGCCCCACCTTCTGGAATCCCCCTGTGTCCTACACCGCCGAAACCCGCCGCCGCCGCACGTTTGCCATCATTTCCCACCCGGACGCCGGCAAGACCACACTGACCGAAAAGCTGCTGCTGTTCTCGGGCGCGATCCAGATCGCTGGCTCGGTCAAGGCGCGCAAGGCCAGCCGGCATGCCACAAGTGACTGGATGGAGATTGAAAAGCAGCGTGGCATCTCGGTGGCCTCTTCCGTGATGCAGATGGTCTACCGCGACCACGTCATCAACCTGCTCGACACCCCCGGCCACAAGGACTTCAGCGAGGACACCTACCGCGTATTGACCGCGGTGGACTCGGCGCTGATGGTGATTGACGCAGCCAACGGCGTGGAAGCGCAGACGCGCCGTCTGATCGAGGTCTGCCGCCAGCGCGATACGCCCATCATCACCTTCGTCAACAAGATGGACCGCGAAGTGCGCGAGCCGCTCGACATCCTGGATGAGATCGAGCGCGAGCTGGGCATGCCCTGCGTGCCCATGACCTGGCCCGTGGGCCAGGGCAAGGCGTTTGGCGGCATCGTCAACCTACGCACCCAGGCCATGACCGTATTCGAGAGCGGCAGCGAGCGCCGCCCGCAGGACTTTGACACCGTCCCCCTGAACGACGCAGATTCCCTGGCCAAGCGCTTTGGCCACGAGTGGACCACCGCCATGGAAAGCATGGAGCTGGCCACCGGTGCATCGCCCGCGTGGGACCATGCCGCCTTCCTCGCCGGCAAACAGACCCCCGTGTTCTTTGGCTCCGGTGTCAACAACTTCGGTGTGATGGAAGTGCTGGACGCCCTGGTGGACCTGGCCCCCGGGCCACAAAAACGCGTGAGCACCGTGGTGGTCAACAAGCAACCCGTGGTGAAGGAGGTGCAACCCGATGACGACGCCTTCAGCGGCGTGGTGTTCAAGGTGCAGGCCAATATGGACGCCAACCACCGCGACCGCATCGCCTTTGTGCGCATGGCCAGTGGCAAGTACACCCCGGGCATGAAGCTCAAAGTGATGCGCACCGCCAAGGAACTGCGCCCCACCAGCGTGGTGACCTTCATGAGCCAGCGCCGCGAGGCGGTGGAAGAGGCCTACGCGGGCGACATCGTGGGCTTTACCACCCACGGCGGCGTGCAGCTGGGCGACACCATCACCGATGGCAGCGTCAACCTGATGTACACCGGCCTGCCGTTCTTTGCACCCGAAATGTTCATGACCGTGGTGCTGCGCAACCCGCTGCGCACCAAGCAGTTGCAGCAGGGCCTGGCCCAGCTCGGCGAAGAAGGTGCGATCCAGGTGTTCAAACCCGAGATGGGCGGCAACATGCTACTGGGCGCTGTGGGCCAGTTGCAGTTTGAAGTGGTGCAGCACCGCCTCAAAGGTGAATACGACGCCGACATCCGGTTAGAGGGAAGCCAATACACCGGCGCACGCTGGATTACCGCAGACACGCCCAAGGAACTGCAGGAATTCATCAACGCCTACCCGCAGCGCATGGCGCGCGACGCGGCCGACACGCTGGCCTACCTGTGCACCAGCCCCTACGACGTGCGCCTGGCGCAGGAACGCTTTCCCAAGATCCACTTCCACCCGCTGCGCGAGCATGCTGGCTTGGCACTGCAAAGCGCAGGCTGAGGGCTTTTCGACGACGCCCAGCCCGCTTTAGTGGGCTGCAATCCACTCCGTGATGCGGGTGACGGTTTCGGCTTCCATGCCGTTGAAGCCGTGGTACGCCCACTCGTGGCAGGGGTCGCCTTTGGCCATCCCGCCTGAAATTGAGATCAAAGCTTTGGCGGACGCAGCAGACAGTTTGTCCATCAGCGCGACCGCCTGGTCGTAAGGGCAATACTTGCACCCATCCTGTGTGTGGTGCACCACCAGCACGGGCATGGTGATTTGTTGCACCGGCATCTCCATCACGGGGCGCAGGCCCTTCGCCCCGGCAGCCACCAGCACCGAGGAGGTCAACACCACGCCGTCCGGTCCGCCGTCGCGCGCGGGCAGTGTCATGCCGACATACGCAGCAGACAGGGTTCCCATGCTGGTACCCACCAGCCACACGGGCACGGTGTGTTTGGCCCGCAGCCACTGCATGACGGCTTTCAAGTCCTTGGCATGCTCCGGCGTCTGGCGAAAGCCGTTCAGGTGCGGCAGCGTCTGGCGGTCAGATGGAGCATCCACCACCGCCACCGCCATGCCAGCGCGCGCAAACAGATCGCGGGTACGCACCACAAAGTTATCGGCGCCCCAGCGCACATCGCCCGCAGTGGACATCTGCAGGCCGCCATGCCCTCCGGCAATCAGGATGACTGCGGCACGCGGTGCCGCAGGCGCCAGGTAAAGAAAACGCTGCGTGACGCCAGGCCGCGTCGGAATGTCCACCACCTGCGCAACTTGCTGCGCAGATACAGCACCCGCCGCACACAGCCACAGCCCCCAACCCACCCACCAGAGTCTCCACCGAAACATACCCACCTCCTGATCTGCGCCAGACTGGCGCATCGCAATACCGCGACAATACCAGTCCTGCTTCCAACACCACCCGACTGTGCTCGCACTGAACCACTGGCCCCTTTCCAACCGACGCGACCTTGTTGGCGTGTTCACCGACATCGACGACACGCTCACCACGCATGGCGCCATCACTCCGGATGCGCTGCAGGCGCTGGCCGACCTGAAAGCGGCGGGGTTGACCGTCATCGCCATCACCGGGCGCCCCATTGGCTGGTGTGAACCGTTCATGGCGGGCACCGCCGGGCCGCGCTGGCCGGTGGACGCGATGGTGGCCGAGAACGGCGCCGTCGCTTACGTTTTGGATAAAAACGGCCTGCAGCCCTCGCAAAATAAGCGCAGTGCGCTATCAAAACTGTACCAACAGGATGCCGCCACACGCGAAGCCAACAGCCTGCGCATGCAGAAAGTCGCCGCACGGGTGATGTTTGAAGTGCCCGGCGTCTTCCTTTCGCGCGACAGCGTCGGCCGCGAGACCGATCTGGCCTTTGACTACAACGAGTTCACACGCCACACGCCCGAGACCGTGCGGAAGGTGCTGGACGCCCTGCAACGCGCCGGCATGCAAACGACCACCAGCAGCATCCATATCCACGGCTGCTTTGGCAATTTCGACAAATGGCAGGGCGCGCAGTGGATCGTGCGCGAACTCCTGCAGCGCGAACTGGCGCAGGAGCTGGACAGCTGGGCCTTTGTCGGCGATTCGGGCAACGACCAGGCCATGTTTGAACACTTCACCCACAGCGTCGGTGTAGCCAACATCGCCCGCTTTGCACCACAGATGCAGCACCTGCCGCGCTATGTGGCGCCCTCCGAACGCGGCGCCGGCTTTGCCGAAGTAGCACGCGCCATTCTGGAGGCCCGCGGCGCATGAGCGTACCCGACACGCCCCACGCGCGGCTGGGACTACTCAGCATTTTTGGCTCCACCTTTCTGGAGCTGATCGGCTACTTCATGCTCTCCCCTTTGCTGCTGTTGCGGCTCAAGGGGGCGGATGTGTCCACCACGGTGGCCGGGCTGTTCGTGGCTACCGGATGGCTGGGCATTTTTCTCATGACGCCGTTTGCCTCCACGGTCACCCACCGCTTCGGGCGGCGGCCCTGCATGTGGCTGGCCGGTGCGTTGCTGACCATCTGCGCCGTGCTGTTCACACTCACCCAGCAGCTGGCGCTGTGGTTTGCACTGAACCTGCTTTCGGGCATCGCCATGTCTTTGCGCTGGGTGCTGGCCGAAGCCCTGATTGCGGAGTTCTGCCCGCCCGAACAGCGCGGGCGCTACGTGGGCATCTTCCAGACCCTGGTCAGCACCACCTTCATCATCGGCCCGGCCACCATGGCCTGGATGGGCACCGACAACCCCCTGACCCTGTGGACCATCATCGCCTTCTCCACCCTGGGATTTCTCTGGACGCTGGCGATTCCGCAGGTACCGCCCGCGCACGACACGGACTCTGCCCATGTGGGATTGCAGGGCCTGTGGCAGGCCCTGCGTGCGCACCCCATCATCATGCTGGCGGGTTTTGTCGGCGGATTCTTTGAAACTGGTGTCACCTCCATCCTGCCGCTGTACGGACTCGCGCTCGGTCTCACGGCATCGGCAGCGGCCGTCATGGTGTCTGTCAGTGGGCTGGGCGGCGTGGTACTGATGATGCCCGCCGGCATGGTGGCCGACCGCTTTGCCGACCAGGCCCGAGGCCGGCGCACGCTCATGGTGTTCTTTGCGTCCGTGATGCTGGCCGCCACCTGTGTGCTGCCCTTTGTCGCCAACACGGCATGGCTGGCATGGCCCATCGTATTTCTGTGGGGCGGCGCCGGCGGCTCGCTGTACACCATGGCCATGACCGACATCGGCGCGCGCGAGAAAGGCATCACCCTGGTCAACAGCACCGCGGTGCTGGTGCTGACCTACACGCTGGGCGGTCTGATGGCGTCGGGTATGTCCGGCGCACTCATCGACTGGTCGCCTACCGTGGGTTTTCCCCTGGTGCTGATTACAGTGGCCGCTATGGGCTTGATAGCGCTGGTGCGTTCGCGCAATGCGGCAAACCTTTAGCCTAGCACGCCCTACTTCGCGTTCAGGTCGTCATTCTTGAAGTACTTGGTACCCTGGATCGTGGCCTGCAGGGCCAGGCCGTTTTCGGTCAGCTGGTAGAGACTGACGCCGGGCGCCACGGTGATGGCGCCGGCCACAGCGCCCCCCTTGCTGCCCGCCTTGGCTGCTGCATCGGCCTGGGCACTGGCCTCCCAGCCGCTGTTGACGAACTGCTGGAGCTTGTCGGTGGTGGAGAACACGAACACGCCGCGAAAATCCTTCACACCCAGCCCAATGCCAAAGCCGCCAGACACCATGCGCATGTAAGTGTCCTGGCCGCTGCGGTTGTCATGCGCTACGCCAGAGCCGCCCGCGGCCGACAGCAGGATCAGGTTGATCCCCACATTGCTGAACACCGCATAACCCGCAGCCTTTTGTATCTCGGAGCGGGCGGCCGGGTGCACCTTGTACAAGCGCTCCAGCGTGGTGCTGCGCATCTTCTGGATTTCAGCGCGCTGCTCGGCGGCGGACTCTGCGGCGCTGACTCCCGCCACGCCACACACCAGAGCAGATGCCACGGCCAGCCGGCCCGCAAATTGACGACGTTTCATGACCACTCCTCCTGTTAGACCGACCCGGAAAAACTTTCCAGCACATTGACGGCATTGATGCCCACTTCGGCCACAGCATAGCCGCCTTCAAACACCAGCACCGTGGGCAGCCCCAGCTTCGCCAGTCGCGCACCGACCCGCAGGTAGTCATCGCTGCGCAGCGTGAAGCCGGAAATCGGGTCGCCCGCAAAGGTATCCATGCCCAGCGACACCACCAAGGCATCCGCACCGAATGTTTGAATCGCAGCCAAAGCGGTTTCCAGCGCCTGCGACCAGGCGACAAAGTCGGTGCCGCGCGGCAGCGGCAGATTCAGGTTGGCGCCCAGCCCCGCGCCCGCACCACACTCATCTGCATGGCCCAGGTAGAACGGGTACTCGGTGCGCGGATCGCCATGGATGCTGACAAAGAACACATCGGGCCGGTCGTAAAAAATGGCTTGTGTGCCATTGCCGTGGTGGTAGTCAATGTCCAGCACGGCGACTTTCTTCAGTCCGTTGTTGCGCAAGTGCTGCGCAGCCAGCGCGGCGTTGTTCAGAAAGCAGTAGCCGCCAAAAAAGTCCATGCCCGCATGGTGGCCCGGTGGACGGCTCAGAGCAAAAGCGGCGCGGTCCCCGGCCAGCACGGCCTGCGCCGCACTCAGCGCGCAGTCCGCCCCCGCCCGCGCCGCCACCCAGGTGCCCGCCGTAAAGGGCGAGCCGGCGTCATACGAGTACAGCCCCACCTTGGCGGCAAAGTTGTCGGGCTCAATGTCGGTGCGGAAGGTGCGTGTGGGCCAGACGGACGGCAGGATGTCCTTGTCAACATTGGTGGGGTCCAGCGCCACCCACTGGTCCCAGGCGGTGGCCAGAAAGTGCAGGTAGCGCGGGCTGTGGATGGCCGTAATGGCGCTATCGTCAAACGCCTGCGGCTGCAGCACCGCGCCCAGCTTGCGCCGGTTCAGCTCGGCCAGCACATGGTCCGCGCGGGCTGGCACCTCGAAGCACGGCACCAGCGCGCCGCGGAACATCTCGACCTTACCCTGGTGCTGCGCGTGCAGGTGGTTGTAGAAGGTTTTCATGCCAATGCTGCATCAGGGCTGGCGCATCAGGCCCAGCTTTTCGACCAGGGCCTTTTCCCTGGCAAACGTGTCCTGCGCAAACTTGAGGTAGCTGGCCGAGTTCATGTACATCGGCACCATGTCGTAGCGTGCCAGCGCGGTCACATAGCTCTCCTGCTCCATGGCCTGCTTGAAGGCGTCGTGCAGGCGCTTGATGACCGCGGGCGGTGTGCCTTTGGGCGCACCGATGCCAAAGGGCGAGTTCTGCACCATGTCCAGCCCCAGTTCCTTGAGCGTGGGCGCATCCGGGAACTTGGCCAGCCGCTCAGCACCCCAAGTATTGAGCACCCGCAGCTTGCCAGCCGCCACCTGTGGAGCAAAGCCGGTGGAGTCGGCCGCCGCCATGATCTGCCCGCCCAGAATGGCCTGCATCAGGTCGGCACTGCCCTTGTACGGCACATGCAGAAGTTGCAGGCCCAGCTTCTGCGCAATCAGCTCCATGGTCAGGTGCGGGCTGGTCAGGGTGCCGGTGGATCCGTAAGACAACAAACCTGGGTTGGCCTTGGCCCAAGCCACAAAGTGGGTCCAGGTGCGCAGCGCGGAATCCACCGGCACGACGAGGCCAAAAGCATAGCCGGTAACGTTGAGCACATAGCTGATGTCCTTGACCGGGTCCCAGTTGATCTTGGTGGTGTACGGCAGGCGGAACACGCCCAGCGGAATCTGGGCAACTGTGTAGCCGTCGGGCGGCGAAGATTGCAGTTGCTGGGCCGGCATGGTGCCCCCTGCGCCCGGCTTGTTTTCCACTACCACCGGTTGGCCCAGGATCTTGCCCGCCGCGTCGGCCAAGGCCCGCATAGTGATGTCTGTCGGCCCGCCCGCCGGGAACGCAATGACCAGTTTGATGGGCTTGACCGGAAATGCCTGCGCATGGGCATCCAGCAGGGGTGCGGCGAGTGCGGTGGCTGCGAGTTGTACCAGATGACGGCGTTGCATAGTGCGCTCCAAAAAATGAGGTCAATACGCGCTATTACACCGGACTTTACAGTGAGTTGCCATGCGGTAAACCCGTGCAACCTATTCGATGGCCTCCCCGGCCATATCGCCGGCAATCAGCTTGAACTGCTCCAGCGCCGCCTGCAGATCTTCCACAATTTCCAGCGCAATCACGCCCGGGGCTGGCAGATTGTCGCTGTCGGCCAATGAGTCATCTTTGAGCCAGAAGATGTCCAGACTGGTTTTGTCCCGCGCAACCAGTTCGTCGTAGCTGTAGGCGCGCCAACGGCCGTCCGGGTTCTCGGGCGACCACGTGGCTTGGCGCTGGTGGCGGTTGCCTGCCTGATACAGGTCTACAAACTCGTTCAAGTCCGCGCGGGTGAGCGGGCTGGTTTTGAGCGTGAAGTGCTTGTTGGTACGCAGGTCGTAAATCCACAGCTGCTTCGTCCACGGGGTTTCGCTCGCTCCCTTCTTCTCAAAGAAGACCACATTGGCCTTCACACCCTGGGCATAAAACAGGCCGGTGGGCAGGCGTAGGAGCGTGTGCACATCGCATTCGTGCAGAAGCTTCTTGCGGATGGTTTCACCCGCGCCGCCTTCAAACAACACGTTGTCGGGCAACACCACGGCCGCGCGGCCGTGGGTGGCCAGCAGGGTCTTGATGTGCTGCACAAAGTTGAGCTGCTTGTTTGATGTGGTGGCCCAGAAGTCATCACGCTCGATGGTGTCTTTTTCGGTGCTGGTGCGGCCATCTTCTCCCACGATGACCGTGCTGCTCTTCTTGCCAAACGGCGGATTGGCCAGCACCACTTCAAAACGCTCGCCGGGGTCGGCGGCCAGCGCATCGCCCACCACCACGGGCACCTGCTTCTCAGAACCAATGCCGTGCAGCATCATGTTCATGGCGCACACGCGTGCCGTGCCCTGTACCAGCTCGTAACCGGTGAAGGCTTTTTCTTTCAGGTGCTTGAGCTGGTCGCGCGTGAGGCTCTTGTTGTGGGCCGTAATGTAGTTGTGCGCGGTGAACAAGAAGCCGCCGGTGCCACAGGCGGGGTCGGTAATGCGCTCGCCGGGTTGCGGGGCAATGCAATCCACCATCGCCTGAATCAACGCGCGGGGCGTGAAGTATTGGCCCGCGCCGCTCTTGGTGTCTTGCGCGTTTTTTTCCAGCAGGCCTTCGTAAGCATCTCCCTTCACGTCCGCACCCAGCACCGTCCAGGTTTCGGCACCAATCAAATCGACGATCACGCGGCGCAGCTTGGCCGGGTCTTGGAACTTGTTTTGCGCCTTGCCAAAGATCAGGCCCAGCGTGCCCTTTTCTTGGCCCAGCTTTTCCAGCGCGTGGCGGTAGTGGTCAAACAGCTCGTCGCCGTCTTTGGCCAGCAGCGTGGGCCAGGCATAGGCGGCGGGCACGATGCTGGGCTGGTTGTAGGGCGGTGCGCTGCGTTCGTCGGCCATCTTGAGGAACAGCAGGTAGGTGAGTTGCTCCACATAGTCGCCATAGCTCATGCCGTCGTCGCGCAGCACGTTGCAGTAGTTCCAGAGCTTCTGGACGAGGGAGTTGGTGGTGGTGTTCATATTTTTCTATCCCTGCAAAGGTTTTTCTATTGGCTTGGGGCCATCTGGGTAAATCAAAAGCGGCAAACGCTTGTGCGCCATACCACGTTCGCGCGCACGGCCGACGCGTAAGGCGTCAAACAAGGCCAACATTTCATACAACTTGGCATCCTGCATCGCTGCGAAAGGCACTGAAGGATGCAATGGCTCAACGCCAATTCCACGCACTGTGCCGTTGGGATGTGGCCACACAAAATCATCTGAGCCTGGTGCAAAGACACCAGCGAACGCCGGCGCGCTGTGGCTGGTCGGTACACCTATCGTCATTGGAACCTTGTCGGCTACGAAGGCGTACTTCGCTCCAAAAAGCGCAAAGTCAGCCAACTGTTTTGAGTGTGGGCGTACGGGATTGTCAAATACCGCGTCATTCTGCGCGCCGGTCCGCACGCGCTTTCTGCGCGCGACACGGTGGATCGTATTTGAGTCTTGTAGCCCATCTGCGGCCGGAGCTTCCAATTCCCCAATGTTTCGGACCAAGAGCCCGGCCCGCAGGCCACGCTTAATGCAGGCATGTGCCTCCGAGACGCTGATACCCAACTCTTGCGCCAGCCGTGCATACGTCCAGCGCTGATCACCCCACGCCACCAGTTTGAGGGCTACGAGGAAGTCTTGCGGTTTAAGCAGCATTTACATTCAATATTCGTGAATCGCGAATGTTGAATGTAACCCAAATACTGGATGAAAGAAACGAACCATTGCTAACACAACCATGATGGCGCAAAATGCGCCAATCAGGAGAAACAACATGCCCCAAGCCAACACCGGTTTTGCATCAGTCAAATTGCCCACCACTTTGGTAAACCAAGCGCGGGATGCCGCCCAGCCCATGCGCCGCTCGGTGGCGGGCCAAGTGGAATATTGGGCCACCTTGGGCCGTATCGTGGAGCACAGTGGCCTGACGGCCCAAGAAGCGCAAACCGCCATCGCCAACTATGAGGCCGCCGCCCATCGCGCTCGCCCCCAACCCAGCGAAGCCGCCAGCCAGGCAGACGCCCTGCTCGCCCAATTTATGGCCGTGGAAAACGATGGCAGCCTGGCACAACGGGTGCGCGAAGTGGTAGCCAGCAACCGCAGCAAGGCAGGCCCAGCAGCTGGCTAACATGGGGCAACCGGTCTTCTACCTGCTGGCCGGGCCCAACGGCGCGGGCAAGTCCACCCTGTACCGCGCGCTGGTATTGGCAGGCACCATCCCGGCCACTGCCGAATTTGTGAACGCCGACCTGCACGAGGCTGCACACCTTCAGCACATTGCGGACCCGGTGCGACGTTCTGAGCAAGCCCGCCAGTGGGCAGACGCGCGCAGGGCCGCGCTGCTGCAAGCAGGCCAGCCATTTGTTAGTGAAACCGTGTTCTCACACGAATCAAAACTCGCGCTCATTCAAGAGGCCCAAATAGCAGGTTTTTTCGTCATGTTGCTTGTGGTTGCGCTGGACCAGCCGGATCGTCTGCTGGCTCGCGTGGCCCAGCGGGTTCTTGAGGGCGGCCACCCAGTGCCGCCCGAGCGCATACTGGCACGCTACCCGCGCACGCTGGCCCACCTAACCCAAGCGGTGCGCCTGGCCGACGCCGCCATTCTTTACGACTCTGCCGACGTGTCGCCCGGCACACACACCGCCGTGGCCACTTGCAAAGGTGACTGGACGCAAGAGCTGGTGCAGCCCGTGCCCGAATGGGCGCGGCAGGTTCTTTGGGATTGAAATAGGGCTCTAGCGCCCGTATTCATTGCGCAAGCAGCTATCAAAACAGAAGCAAACTTGATGTCGCAAATTGCGACATCAAACGGCCGTGGTGGTGAAGCCGATGGCGCGGGTCCAGAAATCCTTTTGCAGGTACACCCCGGTCTGTGCCAGCTCGGGCCGGGCCTTGACCTGCGGCAGCAACGCACGCGGGAACACCAGCGCCTTGCCGATCCAGTTGGATTTGTCGACGATGCGCAGACCGTCGGGGTCGCCGTCGGCGACGAAGATGCGGAGGGAGAAAGGGGTCAGTTTCAGACCTTGACTTTGGCGCGTACAACCGCGCTTTTACGCTTCGCGGGCGCCGACGAAGGCAACGCTGTTGGCGCCACCTCATCAGGCTTGTGGCTTGCCAAGTCTTGGAAATTCAGTGAAGGCAATAAGAGAGGCCCGTGGGCCGAGCGGCTGGTGATGGTGCTCACCATCTCGCGCACAGCGCCGTACAGAAGCGACGCGCCATTGACCAACGCCCGAACCCGGCGCTCTTCGGCTTGTCCATCCACTTGCGTTAGATGCATACGCACAATGCCGCGGACGGAAACTTGAATGTTGTATGGCGCTTGCGCATCCTCTTTAGGGCCTACGCGCAAGGTCAGCTTGACGCCGAAGTCGGAGTACTTTTCCTTCTCGTCCAACAAGGCCAAGCCGGTATCTGCCGACATGGCCAGCTTACCGGGAAAAAACACTAAGCCAGGTGCAAACGCAGGGTCTGCCTCATACCCTTCCACAGGTATCACTGACACGCCATCAAACGTATATTCCAGCAACTGCAAAGGACTAAGCTGCACAGGCAACCTCCTGGAACATTGAGTCGTGGTTGGACGAATCCAGCTGCGTGTCAAAGTGCACGAACTCCATCGCACCAGCGAACCGGCCTGCCATCGGCTTCATGGTCTTGCGGCTCATCCACTCCTTCAAGTCCGGTGCATCCACCATGTCCAGTGCCAATGTCGCTTGTGCCTCCCAAGGCTGCGCAGCTGCGGGGGCACCCGCTTTGCGAAACACCGCATCAAAGGTGTAGCCCAAAGCCTTGGTAACTGCTGCAATGGTCTGCACAGTCAGGTTTTCATTGCCGGAAAGCACTTGCGTCACGCGCGCGCGACTCCAGCCCAAGGCACGTGCCAGATCGGCGCGTGTCTTGCCTGCGTGGTGGAGCAGCAGCGTTAAATCAGCGGCCACGTCCACGGCCTTGAGCTCTTCTGCCAGCCCTTCGTGAGCGGCAATCAAATCGCCAAAAAGAGGTTTGTGTTCCATAGTCATCTCACTTCATTCAATCCACTGCAGACCCGCTGCAGACCGGGATGCCGTCAAGAAATCAACCACAGCCTGCTTGGCTAGGTTGATGTCTTTTGCTGAAAGCTTGTCGGTACGTTTGGGCAATGTGTGCGTCAACAAGACCACCTTGTCTGCCGCGTAATAAAACAAAATCCGAATGTCGCCATGCCGATACCGCCACACCGTTTCATTCTTTTTGGTCACGTCACAGTAAAAAGGAGCAAACGCCTCATGCACCGTCTTCGCGTCTGAAAGCTGGTTGAAAGGCACGCCCTTTTGCGCCAACTTCACCAGCATTTTCAACCCCCCAAAGGCCTGCTTCCGGTCATTGCCTTCCATGCTGCTCACCGCATCAAACACCTTGGCCGACTCTCGGCGTTTCGCGTCCGTACAGGGCGAAACTACCTTGAATCGCCCTTGCGCAGACGCGGCGCCTGCATCAAAGTCACTCACCCTGATTTCGGTCAGAAAGTACATTTGTTTAG
>CAUJJV010000122.1 GCA_963205375.1 Pseudomonadota bacterium | reverse complement strand
AACGTTGAAACCGCACATCCCCACGCCAATGCTTTCCCCCGAAGTCATTTCGTACGCGCAACGCTCGGTCCTGGCATGGCTGGCCACCGTCGATGGCAATGGTTGTCCGAACGTGTCGCCGAAGGAGGTCTTCGCCGTTTTCGATAACCGATGCTTTGTCATTGCCAACATCGCATCGCCCACCTCCGTCGCGAACCTCGCGGTAAATGGGCTGGCCTGTCTGAGTTTTGTCGATGTCTTTGTGCAGAAAGGCTTTAAGGTGAAGGGCCGCGCCGAGGTGGTCCCGCGCGACCACGCCGACTATGCGCAATGGGTCTTACCCCTTGAGGAGATGACCCAGGGCAAGTTTCCCATCCACTCGGTCATCGTGCTCTACCCCAGCGCGGTGGAACCCATCGTGGCGCCCAGCTACCGGCTGTATCCGTCGCAGACCACGGAGCAGTCGCAGACCATGTCGGCCCTACGCGCCTACGGCGTTGCGCCCCGCAAGCAGGACGACGCCTGACGATACGGGGCAGCCACTTGTGGCTTACAACCCCAGGGCAGCAATGCCCGCCTTGGCGATCTGGGCATCTTCGGTCGACTTGACGCCGCTGACCCCCACAGCACCCAGGCACTGGCCGTCCTTCATGATGGGCACACCACCTTCGAGCATGCCTTCCAGTGTGGGGGCGCTGAGGAACGAGGCGCGGCCGCCGTTGATCATGTCCTCATAGACTTTGCTCTCGCGGCGGCCCATGGCCGAGGTGCGTGCCTTGCCCGGGGCAATATGGGCAGAAATGGGGGCGGCGCCGTCCAGGCGCTGGAACCACAGCATATTGCCGCCGTCGTCCACGATGCAGATGCTCACGGCCCAGTTGTTCTTGAGGGCTTCAGCCTCTGCGGCAGCGGCGATGGTCTTGATGTCAGCAAATTCGAGTACGGGTTTGGTTTTCATGGTGTGTCTCCGGGAATGGGCGAAACGGCAAGCATAGCGTCTGCCGCCCCCGCTGGCGAGCACGCCAACGCACAACACCCTTGCCCAAATTCGGGGCAATTTCGGGACATTTGACAATCTGTCCCTTGTTAAACCCTAAAATCGCGCCATCTGCACAAAGCAGACACTGAAGGAGCAACGATATGACTGATCGCATTACCACTTTGGGCACCGGCTACGGGTACGGTGCGTCCACCGCCGAGCGCAACAAGGTGTTGCGCAACACTTACTGGCTGCTGGCCATGAGCCTGGTACCCACCGTGCTGGGCGCTTGGCTGGGTGTGGCAACCGGCATCACCCTGGGCTTGACCGGCTTTCTGGGCCTGGCCGTCTTCATGGGTGGCGCGTTCGGCTTCATCTACGCCATCGAGAAAACCAAGAACTCTGCGGCTGGCGTGCCCGTGCTGCTGGGTTTCACCTTTTTCATGGGCCTGATGCTGTCGCGCATGATCGCCATGGTGCTGGGTTTCAAGAACGGCTCCGAACTGATCATGACGGCCTTTGGCGGCACCGCAGGCGTGTTCTTCGTGATGGCCAGCCTCTCCAGCGTCATCAAGCGTGACCTGTCCGGCATGGGCAAATGGCTGTTTGTCGGCGCACTGGCCATCATGGTTGGCGGCATCATCAACGTGTTTGTGGGTTCCACCGCCGGCATGATGGCGATCTCGGTCGCTGCGATCGGTGTGTTCAGCGCCTACATGCTGTACGACCTCAAGCGGATCGTCGATGGCGGCGAAACCAACTACATCAGTGCGACCCTGGCCTTGTATCTGGACATCGTCAATGTGTTCCAGAGCCTGCTGGCCCTGCTGGGCATCATGGGCGGCGAGCGCGACTAAACCGCTTGCGTACCCGGAAATAGGGCCCTTTTCGGGCCCTTTTCTTTGCCTGTACCATGCCAAGACGGTTCAGCCAGCGCCCCGAACTGTCGATAAGAATGCAACGACGCCCTACTTCCTCCATGATTGCCCGCATCACCCTTCTTTCCCTGGCCCTGCTCCTTGCCGGTTGTGACAACGTCGAGAAGTTGCTCGCCGACCCCAAGGTGGCCCAGCGCGAGGCCGACGCCAAGGCCATCGGTGGCGCGTGCCGCCACGGGCTGCGCAGCATCGAGGACTGCTATGCGCTCAACGAGAAGGCCTCCAAATCCGCGATCTATGCAGGCTGGAAGGAAATGGACCAGTACATGCGCGACAACAAGATCGAAGGGGTCGTGCCCGTGGGCGCCAAACCTGCAGCACCTGCGGAAGAAGTGATCACCGAGGGCAAGGCCGAGAAAGCAGTGGAAGACACATCCAAGTCCAAGGCCAAGCCCAAATCAGCGGACAAGGCAGCCAAATCCGACGCCGGCCACTAAGCCACCAAATCAAACACCGCCATGCTTTCCACATGGGCTGTGTGGGGAAACATGTTGACCACCCCGGCCTTGCTACAACGGTAGCCCCCCTCCTGCACCAGCACACCGGCATCGCGTGCCAGCGTGGCCGGATTGCAGCTGACATACACGATGCGCTTGGGCGGCGTCCAGTCGCCGCGCAGTTCGGGCTGCTGGTGCAAGGCGGCCAGCGCCTGCACCAGTGCGAACGCGCCTTCGCGCGGGGGGTCGATCAGCCATTTGTCTGCAGCACCATCGGCCACCAGCACGTCGGGCGTCATCTCGAAAAGATTACGCGCTACGAATTTAGTAGCTGCCAGCGCAGGTTTTCCGGGGGCTAGAGCCCGATTTGCTTCAAAATTCTCGCGGGAACGGGCCACCAGCGACTCCGCTCCCTCCACGCCCAGCACTTCGCGCGCCTGCGTGGCCAGCGGCAGGGTGAAGTTACCCAGACCACAGAACCAGTCAATCACCCGCTCCTGCTTTTGAACCGCCAGCAGGCCCAGCGCGCGGGTCACCAGCACCCGGTTGATGTGCGGGTTGACCTGGGTGAAATCCGTCGGGCGAAATGGCATGGTGATGCCGAAGTCTGGCAACTGGTAGGCCAGTTGCGCCGTTGCATGACCAGGCAGTTCGTCCATCCGCTGCACGGTCTCTGGGCCCTTGGGCTGCAGCCACCATTGCACACCGCGGTGCGCCACAGCGAACTGCTGCAGACGCTGCAAATCGGCGCTGCTGAGCGGTTCCATATGCCGCAGCACCAGCGCGATGACGTCGCCCGTGCCGGTACTGCCGCCCATGTCCCCCACGGCCAGTTCAATCTGCGGCAGTGTCTCCACCGCGTCCATGGAGGCAATCAGGGCACGCAAGGGCAGCAGCAGCGCGCTGACCTGCGGCGCCAGCACATGGCACTCTTTCATGTCCGCCACATAGCGGCTTTTGCGTTCGTGAAAGCCGATGAGCACCGCACCCTTCTTGCGCACGTGGCGCACCGACAGGCGCGCACGGTAGCGGTAGCCCCAGGCCGGGCCTTCGATGGGGCGCAGGATGTTGTCGGGCTTCACCTTGCCGATGTGCCACAGGTTGTCTTCCAGCACCCGCTGCTTGACGGCCACCTGCGCGCCCGCGTGCAGATGCTGCATCTTGCAACCACCGCACGCGCCTTCGTGCAGGCCGAAATGCGGGCACTGGGGCC
>CAUJJV010000121.1 GCA_963205375.1 Pseudomonadota bacterium | reverse complement strand
CACCTCCAGCAGCGCCAGCAATGACATCTCTGGGGCCTTGAGAATCCGCGCGCACAGGACGCTGAGCACACAGGGAATGGCCAATTGCCCTGCCCCCAGCATGGCCAGCAGCCCGACATCGTGTGCACTGGCCTGAAATGGAAAAGCCAGGGGAAATGTCAGCAGCGTAGAGATGACTGCACCTACCAGTACTGCGGGTACCAGGTCCACATCCTGCCCCTGGTCATGCGCGTTTTGGGTGATTGTCCAATTGGCAGCCCCGGCAACCGGAACGCACAGGGCCACCAGGGTGCCGAGTATGGACCCCTCAGTCAGCTGGGCGGCAAACATGTAAACGATACCCACGCCCGCGACCAGGATGGCGATCCAGGTACGTTGGGCCACACGGTGTCCGATGAAGATCCGGGCTACCACGGCGGTCAGCAAAGGCCCGATCGCCATTGTGACGAGCACGTTACCCACGCTGGTTTGCGTGAGCGCCACCATGTAGGCAGTGAACATGACGCTCCAGCACACACCGGAGAGCCAGAACGGAAGGCTGGCGTGCCGGATCTTGGCAAATACCGCCCTGCCCTGGAAGAAGGGCAAGATCACCAGCAAGGTGAGCACGGTAAACAGCGCCCGCCAGAAGGTCACTTCAAAGCTGCGGGCGAACTCCAGATGGCGCGTGACCACACCAGCGGTGGACCACATCAGGGCCACCGCCACCATCAGGAATACAGCCCGCGTGTGGGTCAGCACAGCCGCCGGGCCGCCCCTAGGCGCATGAGCCCCCTCGGGGGGCAGCGACCCGCGCAGCGGCGGAGCGTGGGGGCCATCAGCTACGTCCGGCGCGCTTGCGTTCGCTTTCAGACAGGTAGCGCTTGCGCAAACGGATCGACTTGGGTGTGATCTCGACCAGCTCGTCGTCCTCAATGAACTCCACACCGTACTCCAGCGTGCATTCAATCGGCGGCGTGATCTTGATCGCATCTTCCTTGCCGGAAACGCGGAAGTTTGTCAGCTGCTTGGTGCGGGTTGCGTTCACCACCAGATCGTTGTCACGGCTGTGAATACCCACAATCATGCCTTCGTACACGGGGTCGTTGGGCTTCACGAACATGCGGCCGCGGTCGTCCAGTTTGCCCAGTGCGTAAGTGAAAATTTCACCCGCATCCATGGAAATCAGCACGCCGTTCTTGCGGCCGCCGATGTCGCCTTTGTGCGGCTCGTAGCAGTCGAAAATATTGGCAATCAGGCCAGAACCGCGGGTCAGGTTCAGGAATTCATTGGAGAAACCAATCAGACCACGCGCAGGAATGCGGTACTCCAGGCGAACACGGCCACGGCCGTCCGGCTCCATATTCACCAGCTCGCCCTTGCGCTCGCCCAGCGCCTGCATCACGCCGCCCTGGTGCTGTTCTTCGATGTCGGCAGTGACCAGCTCGATAGGCTCGCACTTCTCGCCATTGATTTCCTTGAACATCACGCGTGGCTTGGAAACAGCCATCTCGTAACCTTCGCGGCGCATGTTTTCCAACAGGATGGTCAGGTGCAGTTCACCACGGCCCATCACTTCAAACACGCCTTCTTCATCAGTCTCGTTGACGCGCAGCGCCACGTTGTGCTGCAGTTCTTTTTGCAGGCGGTCCCAGATCTGGCGGCTGGTCACGTACTTGCCTTCGCGGCCTGCCAGCGGGCTGGTGTTCACGCAGAAGTTCATGGTCAGCGTAGGCTCGTCTACCTTGAGCATTGGCAGCGGTGCGGGGTTGACGGGATCAGTCACTGTGACGCCGATGCCGATGTCTTCAATGCCGTTGATCAGCACGATATCGCCGGGACCAGCTTCCTGCGTCTGCATACGATCGAGACCCTGGAAAGTCAGCACCTGGTTGACACGACCTTTGACCGCCTTGCCGTCCGGGCCTTCCATGACGACCACATCCATCATGGGTTTCAGCGTACCCTGGCTGATGCGGCCCACGCCGATGCGGCCCACAAAGGTCGAAAAGTCCAGCGCCGAGATCTGCAGTTGCAGCGGGGCCTTGGGGTCGCCGGAGTTTGGAGGTACGTGCTTCAGGATGGTGTTGAACAGCGCGGACATGTCGGGGCCCCATTGCTCACCGGGCTCGCCCTCTTCCAGCGACGACCAGCCGTTGATACCGGAGGCATACACCACGGGGAAGTCCAGCTGTTCGTCGGTCGCACCCAGCTTGTCGAACAGGTCGAACGCGGCGTTGACCACCTTGTCGGGGTTGGCACCGGGCTTGTCCACCTTGTTCACCACCACGATGGGCTTGAGACCCAGGGCCAGTGCCTTCTTGGTCACAAAGCGGGTCTGGGGCATCGGGCCTTCCTGTGCATCAATCAGCAGCAACACGCTGTCCACCATACTGAGCGCACGTTCCACCTCACCGCCGAAGTCGGCGTGTCCGGGGGTGTCAACGATGTTGATGTGGGTACCTTCCCAGCTCACGGCGCAGTTCTTGGCCAGAATCGTGATGCCACGCTCTTTTTCAATCGCGTTGTTGTCCATCACGGTGTCGACCACTTTTTCGTGCTCGGCAAAGGTGCCGGACTGGCGCAGCAACTGGTCCACCATGGTGGTTTTGCCATGGTCCACGTGGGCGATGATGGCGATATTGCGAATTTGTTTGGTACTCATAGTTCACTTTCTGCTAACTTCAATAATTCGTTCTGGGCTTGTACTTCGCTGATTTCCACGGGACTCAGAAGTCGCCCCGGAATCAACTCACCCGCCTTCACATGGGCCGTACCCAGCAATGCCCTGGGGCCGCTGGCATACACCACGACCTCTTGCGCATCGGCCCAGGGACCACGCCTGCGCATGCCACTGAGGAACCGGGCTGCATTCTCGCTGTCCAGTGTGACAACCGTGTGCCCTGTCAAGAGGGACTCCACAGGCATCAAGCGCGCCAGCCGCGCATTTTCGTCCATTGCTTCCAGCGCTTCCAGCGTGATGCACTGAGATGCGTCAAAGTCCCCAGTGCGGATCCTGCGCAACGCCGTCAGGTGAGCCCCGCAACCGAGCGCCTCACCCATGTCCTCACCCAGAGTCCGTATATACGTTCCCTTGCTGCACTTTGCTATAAATTCAATAGCTGGCTGCGCACTATCCACGAGGGCTTGCGTCACTTTTAGCTCATAAATCGTGACATCACGCGCCGCCCGCTCTACTTCAATCCCGGCCCTGGCGTACTCGTACAGGGCTTTACCGTCCTTTTTCAAGGCACTGTGCATAGGCGGAACCTGCCGGATCGGCCCGGTCAACCCCTGCACCACATCCGTCAACTGCGCCTGCGTTACCTGCACAGGACGCTCACTGATCACCTCACCCTCGGCATCGCCGGTGCTGGTTTTCAGACCCAACCGTGCCGTGGCCAGGTAGGTCTTGTCCGCATCCAGATGCATCTGGCTGAACTTGGTCGCTGCACCAAAACACAAGGGCAACACCCCGGTCGCCAACGGGTCCAGCGTACCGGTGTGCCCTGCCTTTTCGGCCCGTAAAAGCCACTTGGCCTTCTGCAACGCCTGGTTGCTCGACAGGCCAATCGGTTTATCCAGCAGAAGCACCCCATGCACAGGGCGCCTTGCAACCCGTGCACGTGGCGCATTCATGGCGTCAATCTTCCTTTGCGCGCGAAGCCACCGCACGGGCGATCAAGGCATTCATGTCCGCCGCGCGCTCTGTCGTCTGGTCAAAAATGAAATGCAAAGTGGGCACGGTGTGGATATGCAGGCGCTTGAATAGGCCTGCGCGCAGAAAACCCGCAGCCTGATTCAGGCCTTCCGCCGTCTCCACCGGATCACCAACCAACAAACTGAAGAACACCTTGGCGTGCGCATAGTCTGGCGTGACTTCCACGGCCTGAATCGTCACCATGCCAACCCGCGGATCCTTGAGCTCGCGCGCGATCAGCTCGGTCAGATCGCGCTGGATCTGATCGGCCACGCGGAAGCCGCGGTTGGGGGTGGATGACTTTTTGCGGACCATGGTGTGTTTGGCTTACAGCGTACGGGCGATTTCCTTGACCTCGAAGAACTCCAGCTGATCACCTTCCTTGATGTCGTTGTAGTTCTTGAGCTTGATACCGCACTCGAAGCCTTCCTTGACATCCTTGACGTCGTCCTTGAGCCGCTTGAGCGAATCGACATCGCCGGTGTAGATGACCACGTTGTCGCGCAGAAGGCGGAACTTGGCATTGCGATGCACCATGCCCGAGGTGATGTACGAACCGGCGACGGTGCCGATTTTGGAGGCGACAAACACTGTGCGGATCTCGGCCGTGCCAATGATTTCCTCGCGCTGCTCTGGGGCCAGCATGCCGGACATTGCCACCTTGAGTTCGTCCACAGCGTCATAGATGATGCTGTAGTAATGCAGGTCGACATCGTTGGCTTCGGCCAGTTTGCGCGCGCCGGAGTCGGCCCGCACGTTGAAGCCGATGACGATCGACTTGGACGCAATGGCCAGGTTGATGTCCGACTCGCTGATGGCACCCACGCCGGTGTACACCAACTGCACCTTGACCTCGTCGGTGGAGAGTTTGAGCAGGGACTGCGACAGCGCTTCCTGCGAACCCTGCACGTCGGCCTTGACGATGATGGGCAGCGTTTTCACTTCGCCCGCCGTCATGTCGGAGAACATGTTCTCCAACTTGGCCGCCTGCATCTTGGCCAGCTTGGTGTTGCGGAACTTGCCTGCCCGATAGGTGGCGATTTCGCGGGCACGACGCTCGTCGGTCAGCACCATGAATTCGTCGCCTGCCTGGGGCACCTCGGTCAGACCCTGGATTTCGACCGGAATCGAAGGACCCGCCGTCTTG
>CAUJJV010000120.1 GCA_963205375.1 Pseudomonadota bacterium | reverse complement strand
CGGCTGCGATCGACACGACGCGCGAAGTCAAACAGACTTTTGAATGGACCGCTCTCTTCGGTGGGGCCACGGCCTTCCCGCGCGGCCACGATGGCTTCAATCGCCTGCTGGCCGGTACCCTTGATGGCGCCTAGCCCGTAGCGGATTTCCTTGTTGGAGATCGGCTCAAAGCGGTAGAACCCGCGGTTGATGTTGGGTGGCTCAAACGAGAGGCCCATCTTTTCCGCGTCTTCAAACAACACCTTCAGTTTGTCGGTGTCGTCCATTTCCACCGTCATGTTGGCGCAGAAAAACTCGGCGGTGTAATGCACCTTGATCCACGCGGTGTGGTACGCCAAGAGTGAGTAGGCAGCCGCGTGCGACTTGTTGAAGCCATAGCCCGCAAACTTTTCCATCAAGTCAAAAACCTCGTCGGCTTTTTGCTCGCTGATGTCGTTCTTGGCAGCGCCTGCGCGAAAAATGGCGCGGTGCTCGGCCATTTCTTCGGCCTTCTTCTTGCCCATGGCGCGGCGCAGCATGTCGGCGCCACCGAGCGAGTAGCCGCCCAGAATCTGCGCGGTCTGCATCACCTGCTCCTGGTAGACCATGATGCCGTAGGTCTCACTCAGCATGTCGGCCACCAGCGGGTGCGGGTACTCGATCACCTCTTTGCCATGTTTACGCGCCACAAAGCTGGGTATCAGGTCCATGGGGCCTGGACGGTACAAGGCGTTCAGCGCAATCAGGTCTTCCAGGCGCGAGGGTTTGGCGTCCACCAGCATGCGCTGCATGCCCACGCTTTCAAACTGGAACACGGACTCGGTCTTGCCCTCACTGAACAATCGATACACATTGGCATCGTCCAGCGGCAGGTTTTCGTAGGCAAAGTTCTC
Organism: Pseudomonadota bacterium; assembly: GCA_963205375.1. Lineage (GTDB taxonomy): Bacteria > Pseudomonadota > Gammaproteobacteria > Burkholderiales > Burkholderiaceae_C > Allorhodoferax. Next base: position 10,530 of record CAUJJV010000120.1, on the reverse strand, counting down.
TTGGCCCGGATGGCGCTTCATGATGAACTCGCGCGCAATCTCCAGAATCGTCAGCGTGGCCAGACCCAAAAAGTCGAACTTCACCAGGCCAATGGCCTCCACGTCATCCTTGTCGTACTGGCTCACGGCCGACTCGCTGCCGGGCTGCTGGTACAACGGGCAAAAATCGGTCAGCTTGCCCGGCGCAATCAGCACGCCCCCGGCGTGCATGCCGATATTGCGGGTCATGCCCTCCAACTTGCGCGCCATCTCCAGCAGGGTTTTGACGTCCTCTTCCTTCGCTTCGCGCTCGGCCAGAATCGGCTCCGCCTCGCTGGCGTAGATGTACTTGTCGTTCTTCTTGCCGTCGGTGGGCGGCAGCTGCAGCGTGACGTTAGTGCCGGGTTTGTTGGGGATGAGCTTGCTGATGCCATCGCAAAACATGTAGGGCATGTCCAGCACACGACCCACGTCGCGGATCACGCCGCGCGCGGCCATGGTGCCGAAGGTGGCAATCTGGCTGACGGCCTCCTTGCCATACTTCAGCTTCACGTAGTCAATCACCCGGTCGCGGTTGCTCTGGCAAAAGTCGATATCGAAGTCGGGCATCGACACCCGCTCGGGGTTCAGGAATCGCTCGAACAGCAGGTTGTACTGCAGCGGATCGAGGTCGGTGATCTTGAGCGCATACGCCACCAGCGAACCCGCACCCGAGCCCCGGCCCGGGCCGACCGGACAGCCGTTGTTCTTGGCCCAGTTGATGAAGTCGCCCACGATCAGGAAGTAGCCCGGAAAGCCCATTTTCAGAATGGTCCCCAGCTCAAACTCCAGACGCTCCAGGTAGCGCGGCATCTGTTTTTCGCGCTCCACCGGATCCGGGTACAGGTGCGCCATGCGCTCCTTCAGTCCCTCATGCGATGCGTAGCGGAAGTAGTCCTCCGGCGACATGCGCTGGCCATTGACTTCCGGCGTCGGAAAATCCGGCAACTGGGGTTTGCCCAGCACCAGGGTCAGGCTGCAGCGCTTGGCAATCTCCAGTGTGTTGGCAATCGCCGACGGAATGTCCTTGAACAGCGCCTCCATTTGCGCCGCGCTCTTGAAATATTGTTCGCGGGTAAAGCGGCGCACCCGCTTGGGGTTGCTGAGGATTTCGCCATCGGCGATACAGACGCGGGCCTCGTGGGCCTCGTAGTCGTCGGGCTCGGTAAACTGGATCGGATGGGTCGCCACCACCGGCAGCCGGATGCGGGCGGCCAGCTGCACGGCGGCCGCCACATGGGCCTCGTCATCCGTGCGCCCGGCGCGCTGCAACTCCATGTAAAAACGGTGTGGAAACGTACTGGCCAATTGCAGGGCCGCTTCGTGCGCACGGGTCTGGTCACCCTGGACCAGCGCCTGCCCCACCGGCCCGGCCTGCGCACCCGACAGGGCAATCAGCCCCTCGTTCAACTCCTTGAGCCACGCCATCTTGACCACCGCCTGGGCCCTGACCACATTCTGGGTGTAGGCCCGCGCAATCAGTTCGGACAGGTTGAGGTAGCCCTGCTTGTTCTGCACCAGCAGCACAATGCGCGATGTCGCGGTAGCGTCTGCGCCCAGGCCTTCCAGGATGACCTCCGCACCTATCACGGGCTTGACACCTTTACCCCGTGCTTCCTTGTAGAACTTGATGGCTCCAAACAGGTTGTTCAGGTCCGTGATGCCCAGGGCCGGCTGCCCGTCCTTGGCCGCTGCCTTGACAACCTCGTCAATGCGGCAGGTTGAATCAACAACGGAAAATTCGGTGTGCAGGCGCAGGTGGATAAACATGCGTGCATTGTAGTTTTGCCAACCACAAAGCCACTTCCGGGCGGCACAAGAAATTACGTCACAATCAGCAGTAGTACGGGTGGCACGTGGGAGCCGGTGGCTGCAAGCAACAAAAGTTTTGTATGAGAAATTCGATTTTCAAACCCCATGGGGCGGTGCAGATTGAGGTGTCCGGGTCCATCGTGACGGCACACATGCGCGGACACTGGAACATCGAGATGCGCAACCAGGCCGCACAAGCCATGGGCGAACCCGTGCAGGCACTCAATGCAGCAGGCCCCTGGGGCATCATCAACGTACTGCACGACACCCTGATTTACAGCGAAGAAATTTTTTCGACCTCTCGCCAGGACTACGCCGCGCGCCCAGCATCTTCCCGACTGGCAGCCGTCGCTTTTGTCATCGATCCGCAGGTTGAGGGCGCCCAGTTGTTGCGCTACCGGTTCGAGAACCTGCTCGATGGCATCATCCCTTCCGGCGTCTTTGCCGACCTGCCCTCCGCCCAGAGCTGGGTCCAACAGATGATTGCGGGTGCCGGCCACTAAAATCAGACGGTGAACACCGTACTGAACATCTCTAGCTACAAATTCGTCCCGCTTCCGGACGCGCCCGCATTGCGGGAAACCCTGCTGGCGCGGGCACTGCGCCGTGACCTCAAGGGCACCATCCTGCTGGCAGAAGAAGGTATCAACCTATTTCTGGCCGGGCCCGCAGAGGATGTGCGCGGATTCATCACCGAACTGCAGACCGATCCCCGCTTTGCCGACATAACGCCCAAAGAGAGCTGGTCCGACACGCGGCCGTTTCGCAAAATGCTGGTCAAGGTCAAGGGCGAAATCATCCGCATGAACTACCCCACCATCCGCCCCGCGGAGGGCCGTGCGCCTGCGGTGGCACCTGCCACGGTCAAGCGCTGGCTGGACCAGGGACACGACGACGAAGGGCGGCCAGTCGTTACGCTGGATACGCGCAACGACTTTGAAGTGGATGCCGGCACCTTCGAAGGCGCCATCGACTGGCGCATCACCAAATTCACCGAATTCCCGCAAGCGGTGCTCGACCACAAGGCCGAGCTGGAAGGCAAAACCGTGGTGAGCTTCTGCACTGGCGGCATTCGCTGCGAAAAGGCTGCCATCCTGATGCAGGAAATGGGGCTGGACCATGTGGTCCAGCTTGAAGGCGGCATCCTCAAGTACTTTGAGGAAACCGATGGCAGCCACTACCGCGGCAGCTGCTTTGTGTTTGACGAGCGCCGGGCCGTGGACGCCGATCTGGCTGCCAATCCTGGGGCAGTCAGCAGTCCGTCCTAAGTCCGGAGCAAAAAAAAAGGAGCGCATTGCGCTCCTTTTTTTATAGCTAGCCGCGCTTATTCCGCGGGGGCTAGCGGCCATTTTACCTATTATTTGGAAGCCAGAGCGGCAATCCGGGCGCCAAACAGGCGTGCGGTTTCCAGGTCACCCGCATTCATTTCATCGCCACCGGCGTCGCCGGGCGTCTGGGCCATGGGGCCTGCGCTGGAAGCGAGGTAGTTGACGTCGCTGCGTTGCGAGGCCTTGGTGTTGTTGTAGTTCAGGCCCGTGCCGGCCCAGATGCCGCCGTGCTGCATGGCCAGGGTCATGAAGTAATGCAGGGTGGAGTGCTTGTCGCCATTCACGTTGGCGCTGGCGGTAAAGCCACCAAAGATCTTGTCTTTCCATGCCTGGGTGTACCAGGGTTTGCTGGAGGCATCGGCGAACTTCTTGAACTGCCAGCTCACGCTGCCCATGTAGGTGGGCGAGCCAAAGATGATGGCGTCCGCTGCGGCCAGGGTGTCCCAGGCAGACTCCGGCACGTTGCCGTCCGCGTCGATGGTGATCAGCTCACCGCCCGCACCTTGCGCCACCGATTGCGCCATGCGCTGGGTGTGGCCATAACCGGAATGAAAAATCACTGCTACTTTTGCCATGTTCATGCTCCTTGTAAACAACTAAAAAAACTCAGTCCTGCAGGTCAAACACCAGCACCTCGGCGTCCTTGCCATTGGCCAGGGTGATCCGGGACTCTTCGTGCAACAGTGCCGCGTCTCCAGACTGCAGCACGGTGCCATTGACTTCCAGCACACCGCGCACCAGATGCACATAGCCCTTGCGCCTGGCTCCCAGTTCCAGGGTGGCCGTCTGGTCGCCGTCGAACAGGCCGCTGTACATGCGTGCATCGGCATGGATCTTCACCGAGCCCTGCGCAGCGTCCGGCGACGCCACCAACCGCAGTACGCCCTGCTTCTCCGTGTCAGCAAACGTCTTCTGTTCGTAGCTGGGATCAATGCCTTTCACATTGGGCTCAATCCAGATCTGGAGAAAGTGGGTAGTGTCGTTGGGCGCATGGTTGAACTCGCTGTGCTGCACGCCGCTGCCAGCGCTCATGCGCTGCACGTCACCCGGGGGAATGCCCTTGACATTACCCATGCTGTCCTTGTGCGCCAGATTGCCCGAGATGACGTAGCTGACGATTTCCATGTCGCGGTGGCCATGGGTGCCAAAGCCGGTGCCCGGTGCAATGCGGTCTTCGTTGATCACGCGCAGGTTGCCCCAGCCCATGTGCTTGGGGTCGTAGTACCCGGCAAAGGAAAAGCTGTGGAACGATTTGAGCCAACCGTGGTCGGCGTATCCCCGTTCCTGGGATGTGCGTAGCGTCAGCATCTGTCTTCTCCGTTTATATCCTGCGATGGAATGAACTTTAGGGCGTGAACCTCCCAATACCATGCACCCCAATTGATGGCATCATTCAAATAGTTTCAATCAAACTATCACCATCATGCAAAACGCACGCGACTTTCTGACCCCGGATGCGCTGTCCATGCTGCAGGCCATCGCCAAGGCCGGCAGTTTTGCCGCAGCGGCGCGCGAGATGGGCATGGTGCCCAGCGCGCTCACCTACCGGGTGCGCCAGATGGAGGACGCACTGGATGTGCTGCTGTTTGACCGCAGTTCGCGCCAGGCCCGGCTGACCGAGGCGGGCTCGGAGCTGCTGCGCGAGGGCACCCGCCTGCTGACCGAGATCGATGCGGTGGCCAACCGCGTCAAGCGCGTCGCCACCGGCTGGGAGAGCCAGTTCACCATCGCAGTGGACACCATCATTTCCCGATCCACCGTCATGGAGCTCTGCGACGCGTTCTACCAGCTGGCCCCGCCCACCCGCATCCGCCTGCGCGACGAAACGCTTTCGGGCACGCTGGAGGCACTGACATCCGGGCAGGCTGATCTGGCCATTGGCGCCGGACCCGACAGTGCCACGGCTGCCGACTTGCACAGCAAACCGCTGGGCAACGTCACCTTCGTTTACGCCGTGGCCCCCCACCATCCGCTGGCCCATGCCCCCGAGCCGCTGAGTGACGCCGTGATCCAGAAGCACCGTGCGGTAGCGGTGGCCGACTCGGTGCAGCGCGGTGGCGGCCAAACCTTCGGCCTGCTGGCTGGGCAGGACGTCTTCACGGTGGCCAGCATGCAGGCCAAGCTGGATGCGCAACTGCGCGGCATGGGGGGCGGCAACCTGCCCCTCTGCATGGCCAATGCCTTCATCGATACCGGGCGCCTGGTCGTCAAGAAAACCGAGCGCGGGCAGCGCCAGGTCAGCGTGCATTACGCGTGGCGGGGCGGCAAGTCCAACACCTCGGGACGGGCGCTCCAGTGGTGGCTGCAACAGCTTGAGAGCCCAGCCACCCGGGCCGCGCTGCTGGAAAATCACCGCAGCATGTAATGCCCGACGGTTCCGCCAGCGTGTATAAAGCCAATAAACCACAACTTTCGGAGAACGCCCGCATGACCACTTCCAGACACATCGCCATCGTGGGGGCCGGCATCGCAGCCATTACCTGCGCACGCACCCTGGTGCAGGCAGGCCATCGGGTCACTGTGTTTGAAAAGAGTCACAGTGTGGGTGGGCGCATGTCCACCCGCAGCAGCCCGTTTGGAACCTTCGACCACGGCGCGCAGTACTTCACGGTACGCGATCCCCGTTTCGAACTGGCCCTGCAAACCACACCGGGCCTGTGCCGCCCCTGGAGCGCCAACACCGTGCGCGTGCTGGACTCGCACGGCCGCGTTGCCGCCGCCGGCCTGCCCGCGCGCGAACCGCACTGGGTGCCCAAGCCCGGCATGAACGCATTGGTGCGCCAATGGGCCCAGCCGCTGGCCGATGCCGGTCGCATCGAGTTGCAAACCAAAGTGACTGCCATCGAACCGGACTCGCTGAACGCCAAACAGTGGCAATTGCGCACGCAGGGCGAAGGCGACAGCAGCCATGTGTTTGGCGGTTTTGACGCCGTGGTGCTGGCCATTCCCAACGTACAGGCCAGCGCGCTGCTGCAGTCCAGCCCCAAGGGCGCGGCACTGGCCAAGAAAATCTCACGCGTGACCGTGGCTCCGTGTCTGACCCTGATGTTGGCATTCCCGCAAGCGGTGCAGCCGGGCCTCACCACCCTGGGCCCGCAATGGAGCGCCGCCCGCAGCACCCACCACCGCATTGCGTGGCTGGCCCGCGAATCGAGCAAGCCGGGCCGTGGCGCGGTGGAGCGCTGGACCGTGCAGGCCAGTGCCGCCTGGTCGCAGGAACACCTGCACGATGACGTCGACCGGATAGAAGCCAAACTCATCAAGGCCTTTTCCGAAGTCACCGGAATCCGCGCCGAACCTGCCCATGCGGATGTGCACCGCTGGATGTATGCCAAGACCGAGCAGGCCCTGGGCGAGAGCCACCTGTGGGACGGCAAGGCAGGCATTGGCGTGTGTGGCGACTGGTGTCTGGGCCACCGGGTCGAAGACGCTTTCGTATCCGGCTTGGAATTGGCCCTGAAGATCGTTTAGCCCCCACGCTCCGCCGCTGCGCGGGTCGCTGCCCCCCAAGGGGGCCCTCACGCCTTGGGGCGGCCCTGCGGCGCTCACCCTATGCATTCGACACGCAATAGCTCTACCTACCGGGGCCGGTTCGCCCCCTCCCCCACAGGCCTGCTGCATGCTGGTTCGCTCGTTGCCGCATTGGCCAGTTGGCTGGATGCCCGCGCCTACGGTGGGAAGTGGCTGGTACGCATCGAAGATGTGGACACGCCGCGCTGCGTTCCGGGTACCGACCAGCTCATCCTGCAGCAGCTCGCCGCCTGCGGCCTGCAACCCGACGAGCCCCCCGTGTGGCAAAGCCAGCGCACCGCGCTGTACCAGAGGGCACTGGACCAGTTGGTGGCGCGAGGCATGGCCTACGCTTGTGCCTGCTCGCGCAAGGACATAGAAGCGGCACTGGCGCAATCTGGCCACAGCAAACCGCGCAACGGCGAACTGGTCTACCCCGGCACCTGCCGCGAAGGACTGCACGGCAAGCCTGCGCGGGCCTGGCGCTTTCGCACCAGTAATTTGGTGTCAAATCAGGCTCCAGCCCCCGTGGAATATGCACAAGTAGCTACTGAAAATATAGCATCCAGCAAGTCAGAGGTATGGTGGACTGACCGCCGTCTGGGCCTGCAGCAGCAAGATGTGGAACGCGACGTGGGAGATTTCGTCCTGCTGCGCGCCGATGGACTGTTCGCCTACCAGTTGGCTGTGGTGGTGGATGACGCCCAGCAGGGCATCACCCATGTGGTGCGCGGCGAAGACCTGGCGGACAACACCGCACGACAAATCCTGCTGCAACGGGCCTTGCACCTGCCGACACCCCAGTATCTGCATACGCCGCTGGTGCTGGGCCCCAATGGCGAGAAACTGTCCAAGCAAAACGGTGCGTCGCCCGTGGACACGTCCACCCCGGATGCGGCCTTTGCAGCCCTTTGCCAGGCCGCTGCCGCGCTGGATTTACTGCCCGCCGCTGGCACGCCGGCCGACGCGCTAGCGCTCTGGACGCGCCAGTGGGGCGACAGGTACAGCCTGTAGCGACCGCTGCACCGACGTTTCTTCCTGTATGGCCTGCTCGAACGCGGGCAACCCCACCTGGTTCAGCACCCGCTTGAAGTGCCCCACGACGCTCGCGTCCAGGGACGCCAGACGCAGCGCGCAGCGCCGTGCTTCGTCCTGCAAGCTGTCCGGGGAAACCACGGCCCACACCAGTCCCCAGGCATGGGCCTGCGCCGCACCAAATTCCTCGCCCAGCAGCATCAGGGCCTTGGCACGGGACACGCCGGCGATGGCTGGCAGGATGGCACTGATGCCACCGGTCACAAACACCCCCAGCGAAGCCTCGGGCAGCTTGAACCGCGCGGTATCGGTAGCAACCACGATGTCGGCGTCCAGCATCCACTCCAGCCCTGCGCCCACCACCCAGCCGTGAACGGCGGCAACCACCGGCTTGATGCAACGGACAATGGCCTGCGCCACCTGCTGGGTAAGCACCAGATCATCTTCGGTTGGAGCTTCCGACACATCGCGCCCGGCGCAAAATGCCAGCCCGTTGCCGCGCAGCACCACGCAGCGAACGGCTGTGTCCGCCTCCGCGTGTTGCAACGCAGCCAGCAGCGCACGCGCCAGGTCGTTGTTGATAGCATTGCGTTTCTCGGGGCGGTTAAGGGTCAGCGTGAGCACGCCAGCCTGAAGTTCACTTTGCAGGGCGGCAGTGGCCAAGGTGGGGATGTTCATGGCGCCGATTGTGCAGCCTCCCTACAATGCAGGCCTGTCTCCAATGCCCTATGCCATGACCACTGCACCCGAAGCCCTCCCCGAAGCCCCCGCTGATACGCCCACCGAGGGCGGCAAGCCGTTCATGCGCACCATCAAGAGTTTTGTAAAGCGTGCAGGCCGCACCACCGCAGGCCAGGCCAAGGCGTTTGAAGAACTGGGCCCCCGCTTTCTGGTGCCCTACCAGCCATCCGCTATCAATTTGGAAGCGGTCTTCGCAGACTCCACGGGGGCTAAAGGCCAAAATGGCGTTAAACGTCCCGTGGTGCTGGAAATTGGCTTTGGCATGGGCGAGGCCACGGCCAAAATTGCAGCAACGCTGCCCGAAACCCACTTTTTATGCTGCGAGGTGCACGAACCCGGCGTAGGCGCTCTGCTCAAGCGCATTGGCGAAAACAACATCACCAACATCCGCATCTGCGCCCATGACGCGGTCGAGCTGATCGACCACATGCTGCCCTTGCAAAGCCTGGACGGCGTGCACATCTTCTTCCCCGATCCCTGGCACAAGACCAAGCACAACAAGCGCCGCCTGATCCAGTCGCCACTAATCGCCAAGCTGGCCGCACGCCTCAAGATCGGTGGCTACCTGCATTGCGCCACCGACTGGCAGCCTTACGCCGAGCAGATTCTGGAGGTGCTGACGGCCGAACCGCTGCTGAAGAACCGCGCACTAAAAAGCCATCCCGAACTGGCGGGCTACGCCCCCAAACCCCACTACCGGCCCCTCACCAAGTTCGAGAACCGCGGCATCCGCCTGGGCCACGGCGTGTGGGACGTCGTTTTCGAACGGGTCTGACCATCCCAAGGCATGGGCCGCTACCGCCCCAACCCGCCGCCCATGCGCCACGGGGTCAGCCCCAGTTGCGTGGTACTGCCTGTGGGCGGCTGGCCCACGGTAGTCGATTTTCTGGAACACCGTTTTCCCGCGGTTTCGCGCGCGCAGTGGCTGCAGCGCATGGACGCTGGCGAGGTGATCGATGCCGAGGGCCAGCAGGTGAAGGCTGCTGCCGCGTTCACGCCAGAGCGGCGTCTGTACTACTACCGCACCGTAGAGCAGGAAGTGCCTATTCCCTTTGAGGCCGAAGTGCTCCACCAGGACGAGCATCTGCTGGTGGTGGACAAGCCGCACTTTCTGCCGGTGATTCCCTCAGGCAAGTACGTGCAGGAGACCGTGCTGGTGCGCCTCAAACACCGCCTGGGTCTGCCGGACCTGTCCCCCATCCACCGCATTGACCGCGATACCGCCGGACTGGTGCTGTTCTCGGTCAACCCTGCTTCCCGCAACGCCTACCAGTCCCTGTTCCGGCATCGCCAAGTCGACAAGACCTACGAGTGCATTGCCACGTGGAATCCTGCGCTGCCCTGGCCCGTGCGACGCGAAAGCCGCATCGGTCCGGCAGAGCATTTCATGCAGCAAACCGAGGTGCCGGGCGCGCCCAATGCCCTGACCCACATCGCACCGCTGGAAGTGCACAGCAGCCTGGCCCGTTACACCCTCAAGCCGGTCAGTGGCCAGCGCCACCAGTTGCGGGTGCACATGGCCGCGCTGGGCTTGCCCATCGTGAACGATGGGATTTACCCCACCCTCACCCCCGAGGGCGCGGACTACGCCAGGCCACTGCAGCTGCTGGCGCGTGCCATTGCGTTTACCGATCCGGTGAGCGGTGCACCCCGCCAGTTCACCAGCGCGCGCAGCCTGTTGCCACTGACCGACCTGCTAGCGGTCCGCCCAGCGTGACAAAGGCGTTTCCACGCGGCGTGCAAACACCACCGCCAGCCCGGTACTGAGCGCAACACCCGCCAGCAAAGCCAGCCCCGTTGCCCACGGCCCCGCCGGACTCCACTGTGCAAACACCAGATTGACCAGCATCAGCACCGAAAAGTGCACCAGAAACAGTGCATACGACGACTGCCCCAGCAGCGCCACCCAGCGTTGCAGCCCTGCGGGCCAAACGCGGGCGGTGCGTGGCATGGTCCCCAGAGCCAGTGCCGTGACCAGTGCCAGCACCAGCCGCTCGCGAAACTCCATCACCAGGGCCAGTGCGACTACGGCCACCAGTCCCGCCAGCATCAGCGCACGGTGCGGCGAGCGCTGGGCCCAGCGGGC
>CAUJJV010000119.1 GCA_963205375.1 Pseudomonadota bacterium | reverse complement strand
GTCAGTCCGGAGCGCCAGACCAGCGTGGGGTGGCGCTGGTCCTGCTCCAGCCTGGGGGTGTTGTCGGGGTTCCAGTGGCTGACCACCGCATCCTGCAGTGTCCAGGTGCCATCGCTGGCCACCCGCGCCTGGGGGGCCGAGGTGCGGTGCAGCAACTGGCCCTCTTCGCCGAACTCGTAGATGCGGATGCGCGCCACGCTGCCGTCGGGACGCATTTCGCCGAGGTGAACGGTGAAGCGGCGCTCGCCCTGCGCAGCTTTCTGGCTGTCGCGCAGCCAGGCACCGTTGCGCCCGACATCCACCCGGCCTCGCGCCTGGGCCTGCAGCAAGGTGGCCTCGCGCTCGGACCAGGGCGCCACGAAATCACCCACCAGGAAGGTGACCAGAACGAAGCCGATCCCCAGGCTGGTCAGCAGTCCCAGCGCCCGCTGAGGCCCCAGGCCGCCGGTGCGCAGAATGGTGTACTCCGAGGACTGCGCCAGCCGTGACAGGGCGTAGATCGCCCCGATCAGCACCGCAATCGGCAGCAGCTCGTAGACATGGCCAGGCAGCAGCAGCACACACTTGAGCAGCGCCCGACCGATGCCCCAGCCGGACTTGCCGATGTCGTCGAGCTCACCGACCAGATCAAAAAAGAAAAACAGGCCGAGGAAGGCCAGCGCCACGAACAGCGTGGCGCCCAGGACTTCGCGGTACAGCAGGCGACGGACCGTGCGCATGGGATCTGATGGGCAAGGAATCTTGTCAGCGCCGCCGCAGGCGGGGCAGCGGCCAGACCAGGGCTGCGCCGCGGCTGCGCAGCCAGAGAAGGCCTCCGGCCACCAGGGCGGCCGTGCCGTGGAGCTGAAACAGGGCCAGCATCAGGCCGATCTTCTGGTTGGACACCCAGGCCTGCACCAGGCTGACCAGGTTGAAGTAGACCACGAAGGTCAGCAGCGCCTGAAGCAACGACCAGCTGCCGGCGCGACGCACCGAGCCTGAGGCCAGCCCCAGGCCGATGAGCGGCAGCAGCAGCCCGGTGGCGATCATCCCGATGCGGTACGACAGTTCGCCATCCCCGCCGGGGCTGCGGTTTCGCCACAGATCCAGCGTGCTGCGCGCCTTGTTGGGTCGGCTGTCCTGAACCTGCGGGCGGGGGTCGCCGATGCGCACCACATAGCTCTCGAAGCGGGAGACCGTGCGGGTCTGTCCGTCCAGATCCAGATCGGTGCGTGCGCCATGGGTGAGTTGCAGCTGGCGGGCGCCGTCTTCGGTCGCAGTGATCTGACCGGCCTGGGCGGTGGTCAGGGATTCGCGGTCGCTGCGCTGTTCCAGGATGAAGATGTTGCGCCCGCTGCCGTCCTGCGGCGCGTCCTTGTCAATGAAGAACACCCGCTCGCCGTTGCGCGAGGTCTGGAACTGGCCGGGCGAAACCCGCGACAGGTCCGAGCGCTGTTCGTAGCGCTCCCGCAGCGTCGTGATGTTCTGGTTGGCCCAGGGCCAGACCAGCAGCGTGAGGGCAGCCATCACCATCAGCACCGGAAGGGCAAATCGCATCACCGGCGGCACGAATTGCCGCAGCGACTGGCCGCTGGCCAGCCAGATCACCATCTCGCTGTCGCGATGCAGGCGGTTCAGGGTGCTCACCACGGCAATGAACAGCGACAAACTCAGCAGAGTGGGCAGATGACCGAGCATCACGTAACCGAGCACCAGAGCCACGTCCTGCGGGCCCACGCGGCCCCCAGCGGCCATGCCGAGCGTGCGGATCAGCATGATCGTGACCACGATGGTGACCAGCACCACTGTCGTCCCGGTGAAGCTGCGCCCCAGCTCCTTGCGCAAAGTCGAATCGAATAACATCAGACGGTTTCAAGCCAAGCGGGAATTATGGACGTACGCATCCTCCAGGCCGGGCCCGAAGGCCTCTGCAGCATCCAGGCCGATCTGCTGCTCTTGCTGTTGCCCGCACGACGTGAAGCCTGGGCCGAAGGCCAGGGTTGGACCGACCTGCTCGACGAGGCGGTGGCTGCTGGAGATCTGCCGCTGAAGGCCGGACGCACTCTCTACCTGCACCGACCTGCGGGTATGAAGGCCGCGCGCTGTGTGGTCGGTGTGGCCGGCGATGAGGCGCAATCGACGGCGCGCGATGCTGCGCGCGCCGTGGCCTCAGCGGTCGCCGTGGTGAAGCAGCAGGGATTTGCCAAGGTGGTGCTGGCCTGGGGTGGCCAGGAAGACCTCAGCGACGACGCTGCCCATGCCGCCGTGGTGGCGGTGGAGTCGGCCCTGTACAGCTACCGCTTGACCAAACCCAGCGCTGCGGCGGTGGTCGAGTGGAAGGAACTGGCCTTGCTGGGCAACAAGGCCAACACCGCGGGCCTGCGTGCCGCGACACGGCGAGCTCAGGCCGTGGCCGCAGGCGTGAACCTGGCGCGCGATTGCGCCAATCGCCCAGGCAACCATTTCACACCGACCCATCTGGCCGACGAGGCACGCCAACTGGCACGCGACTTTGGCTTCAAGGTGGAAGTGCTGGACCGCAAGGCTGTCGAGAAGCTGGGCATGGGAGCCTTCCTGGCCGTGGCCAAGGGTTCCGATGAGCCGCTGCAGTTCATCGTGCTGCAGTACCAGGGCGCGGCGAAAAAGGTGGCCCCTCGGGTCCTGGTGGGCAAGGGCATCACCTTCGACAGTGGGGGCATTTCGCTGAAACCCGCCGCCGAGATGGACGAGATGAAGTACGACATGGGCGGTGCCGCCAGCGTGCTCGGGGTGTTCCGCGCCATCGGCGAGCTCCAGCCGAAACTCAACCTCATCGGCCTCATTCCTGCGTGCGAGAACCTGCCCTCTGGCCGGGCCACCAAACCCGGTGACGTGGTCACCAGCCTGTCGGGTCAGACCATCGAGGTGCTCAACACCGATGCCGAAGGTCGGCTGATCCTCTGCGATGCACTGACCTATGCCGAGCGCTTCAAGCCTGCCGCGGTGGTGGACATCGCCACCCTCACCGGGGCCTGCGTCATCGCTCTGGGGCACCAGCGCGCGGGGCTGTTCAGTCCGGATGACACGCTGGCCATTGCCTTGCAGGAGGCCGGTGATCGGGCCCTGGACCCGGCTTGGCGTCTGCCGCTGGACGACGAATACGACGAAGCCTTGAAGAGCAACTTTGCAGACATGGCCAATGTCGGCAGCCGCGCGGGCGGGGTGGTGACGGCGGCGATGTTCCTGAAGCGCTACACGAAGGCTTACCGCTGGGCACACCTGGACATCGCTGGCGTGGCCTGGAAGAGTGGCGCGGCCAAAGGGGCTACCGGGCGGCCGGTGGCTTTGCTCACTCAGTGGCTGCTCGGCGAGGCCGGTTGACGCGGCTTCGGGTGGGAACTGACATCAATGACCGCGGTCGCCTTTCACTTCAATGTGCCGCAACGGCTGGACTACACCTGCCGATTGCTGCGCAAGGCCACTCGGGCTGGCGCACGTGTGGTGGTGACCGGGGACGACCATGATCTGGCCACCCTGGATCGGCAGCTGTGGGTGTTTGATCCGCTGGAGTTCGTGGCGCACTGGCGTGGTCCTTCGGTGAATGGGCTGCCGAAGCGGTTGCGACACACGCCGGTGCTGTTGTTGGAGCTGCCCAGCGCCGTGCAGGGCCATGCCGTTCTGGTGAACCTGGGGCCGGCCGCTGTGCAGGCTCTGGAAGGCTTCGATCGCCTGATCGAAGTGGTCGGGCTGGACGAGGCGGGCCGCAGCGAGGCCAGGCTGCGCTGGAAACACTACAGCGCCCTGGGCCTCACGATCGAACGCCATGACGTGAAGGTGGCCCGGTGAGCGCCGCTCTCCGTGTGGTGTCGGGAGTCTGTGGATGAACGCACAGATCAAACCCACACAAGTGCCGGTGTTGACCGAAGTGGTCGAGTGGACACCCCGGCCGAGTGAGTCAGTGCAGGCGAACTCGCGCAAGCCTTCGTTGCAGCTCACGCCGCTGGCCGAACCCGACGTGCCGGTGGAGGCTTGGCTGGCAGTGGCCGAAACGCAGATCACCCAGCAGGTGCTCTCCGACGTGCAGCGCCAGGTGGACCGCATGTTCGAGTTCCGACTCAAGGAATCCCTCGGGCCGGCCATGTCCCGGCTGGCCGATCAGTTCGTCGAGGAAATGCGCGGTGAGTTGGCTGCCACGCTGCGCGACATCGTGCGGCGTGCAGTTGCCCAGGAGTTGGCCCGGTTGCGCAACCGCTGAGTGGAAACCCGGCTCGGGTAATCCCCGTCGTCCGGGTGTATCTCGGCAGAGTTTTCAGGGGGACCCACGCCAGCCCTGAATGAGGTGAATCCCGTATGTCTTGAGCCGGCAACGTCCGCGCTTCAAACCGGGGTGCATCGCTCGGCGATGCTGGAGAGTGGGTGGGTTTTCGGGTAATGTCCGCGGCTTGTGTTGATCGGACACGAGTCTGCGTTTTCCCTTCTGTTTCCTTCTCAACTGGAGGCCTTTTCATGCTTCACAAGTTCAATGTCGTGATCGGTGCGGTCGCTTTTCTGTCGGCCGGACTGGCTTCTGCCCAGGAGGTGGTGGTCAAGATTGGCCATGTGGGCCCGACCAGCGGTGCGATTGCCCACCTCGGCAAGGACAATGAGAACGGCGCCCGCATGGCCATCGACGAGCTCAATGCCAAGGGCGTGAGCATCGGCGGCAAGAAGGTGAAGTTCGAACTGCTGGCCGAAGATGACGCCGCAGATCCGAAGCAAGGCACGGCCGCCGCCCAGAAGCTGATGGACTCCAAAGTGTCCGGCGTGGTGGGTCATTTGAACTCCGGCACCTCCATTCCGGCCTCGAAGATCTATTCCGATGCCGGAGTGCCCCAGGTTTCTCCCTCGGCGACCAATCCGAAGTACACCCGCCAAGGCTACAAGACCACGTTCCGGCTGGTGGCCGATGATGTGCACCTGGGTGGAACGCTGGGCAAGTACGCCGTCAATCAGCTCAAGGGCAAATCGATCGCCGTGATCGATGACCGCACTGCGTATGGTCAAGGTGTGGCCGACGAGTTCGAGAAGGGCGTCAAAGGTGCCGGCGGCAAGACCGTGGCACGTGAATTCACCAACGACAAGGCCACCGACTTCACCGCCATCCTCACCGCGGTGAAGGCGAAGAAGCCGGATGTGATCTTCTTTGGTGGCATGGACGCCGTTGCCGGACCGATGATTCGTCAGGCCAAGCAGTTGGGCATCAACGCCAAGTTCATGGGTGGTGATGGCATTTGCTCGGGTGAGCTGACCAAGCTGGCTGGGGGCGCGATCGCTGACAACCAAGTGGTTTGCGCGGAGGCGGGTGGTGTCGAGGGTGCCCAGAAGAAGGGCTTGGACGACTTCAAGGCCCGGTTCAAGGCGAAGTTCAACGCAGATGTGCAGATCTACGCACCGTACGTGTATGACTCGGTCAATGTGCTGGTTGCGGCAATGCAGAAGGCGGGTTCTTCCGAGCCTGCGAAGTACCTGCCTGTGCTGGCCAAGACATCCGGATACAACGGTGTGACGGGCACGATCTCCTTCGACGAGAAGGGCGACATCAAGAACGGCGCTCTGACGCTCTACACCTACAAGGGTGAGAAGCGCGAGCAGATCGCAGTGGTACGTTGATCATCGTGGCTGCTCACGCAGTCGCGTCACCCCACAGGTGATGCTGTTCGAAGACGAAGTGAAGGCCCACCGAAAGGTGGGCTTTCTTTTTGGCCGGTGCTTGAGCTACAATCACGGGCTCCGGAGAGATGGATGAGCGGTTTAAGTCGCACGCCTGGAAAGCGTGTGTGGGTTAATAGCCCACCGCGGGTTCGAATCCCGCTCTCTCCGCCACAAACGAAGCCGTTTTCGGGCGCAAGAAGCCACCGCAAGGTGGCTTTGTTGTTTCCGCATGCGCTCATGTTCCGCCGAACGAGATTGTTGTCGCGTTTGGCTGCCTACAAAACGAAAACCGCCCACAAGGGGCGGTTTCAAGATGCGCTGCCAGTTCAGCGACTGCCTTCCTTGATGATGTACCACTCGCTGCCGCTGCGCTTCCACAGCAGGGTCTTCTGGGTCTTGTCCTTGAAGTCTTTCGACGTGTAAACCTGATCGAAGCTGGTTTCCACCGTGTTCGCTGAAACGGTGCGGCGTTGAACGTTGGAGATCTTCAGGTCGATCGCGCCATCCTTCTTCAGCAGCTTTGTCCGATTTGCAAACCACTTCTGGCGAGTGGTTCCAGTGGGCTTGAAACTGCTGTCGTAGAAGCTCAGATAACGAGTCACATCCTTGGTGGACCAGGCGGCAGCCCAGTCGAGAAGCCGTTGTGAAACCGGCGTCGTCAGCGGAGGATCAACCTTCGAGATGGCTGGAGCCACCTTGGCTGGAGCCGTCTGAATGGCTGGTGTGGCTATGGCTGCGACTGGAAGGGGGGTGGCGTTCGAGGCCAATAACCGTCGGGCGCGGTCGTCCAGCTCACCCTTTGGAGTGGCTGCGACTTCGGTGGCACTGAGGGGGCAGCGATCGGAGGGGCCTTCCTGTCCCGATTGCCAATAACGCCCTTCCGCAATGTCGTCTTCTGCGTTACCGGCCCGAGTCAGCCCCAATGCTGCCACCAAGCTGCTGGCCGATGCATGGCTGCGAGCCTTTGCTGCCAGCAGATCGTGACGAGCGGCAATTTCTGCCCGCTTCGCCGAATACAGCTCTGTTTCCGCATTCAGCACGTCCAGAAGGCTGCGCTGGCCAATGTCGAACTGTTGCCGATAGGCGTCGCGCACCTTTTCGCTCGATGCCGAGTGGCGCTCAAGGTAGCTCAGTTGCTCGCCCAACTTGCGCACATCGTTGAAAGCAATGGCCGCTGTCTGACGAGTTTCCCGACAAACCTTGTCGCGGCTGTCGGCCGATTGGGTGAGCAGATTTGCAGACTGGCGTATGCGCGCCCGGTCGGAACCGCCATTGAACAGGTTCCAATTCAGGTACAGGCCAGCAGAAGTGTCGCGCTTCTGGTCAGTCACTGCGTCCAGATTGTTGCCGACCCCGGCGCGCACCTTGGCTTCCACCCGAGGGTGGTAGAGGCCGTCTTTTTCCTTGGACTGAGACTGGGCTGCACGGTAGTTTTCGACGGCCGCTGCGATCGAGGCATTGCGCTTGACCACAAGATCCAGGGCGGCCGATTGTGCTGCGGGCAGGCCCCGATCAAGGTTGACTCCGATGGGCAGCTCATCGGGCGGCGGTGACCCGACGATCCGCCGAAAACGCTCAGTCACATCGTGCAGATTGGCGGTTTCAGTGGTCAGGTTGGATTCGGCCAGAGCCAGTCGAGCATTGGCCTGCTCCACGTCCACTCCACGACCGACGCCTGCTTTGAAGCGGGACTGAATCTGCTCAGCCACCTGCTTGTGCTGAACATAGCCATCTTCCGAGAGTTTCAACAACTGACGGGACTTGGCAACATCCGCGTAGGCACGAACCGCTTCCATGGCGGTTTGCTCGCTGCTGTCGATGAACTCGAAGTAGCGTACCAGGCGAGCATGGCTGACCCGATCCACCTGGTTCTGGGTGCTCAGTCCATCCCAGAGCAGCTGGGTTGCCGACAGTGCCACGCCGGTCGATGTCATCGACTGCGATTCCGGGCTTCGGGAGGTCACCCGGTCCCGGATCTTGGCGGCATCCGCACTCAAATCCACTTTCGGGTAATAGGCGCCCCTGGCGACGTCAACTTCGTCGGCTGCGGCCCGATATGCGTTCAGTCGTGCCGTCACTTCCGGATTCGTCGTGATGGCCTTCTGTGCGGCGTCCTTCAGCGGGTCGGATGTCTGCGCCATGGCAAGCTGGCAAGCCAAGCTCACCGCACCCACCACCAGATGCTTCGAGATCTGCTTCATTGTGTCCTTGGTCCTCATGACATCACCGAGTCGACGAGCGACCCGGTCAAAGTTCGGGCCGGTATGCCATCTGCCGACCATGTATCCGAGAGTTGCGTTCGTCCGGACGGATCGGAATAAACCCTTTCAGTATTCCACAAATTGCATGTCGAGAACAGGTGCGAGGCCGCATTTCGTGCGGATTCTTGGTCCCGCCGACGGCGCAGTGGGTCGTGATGTTCAAGAGTGTGGCCCATCGGTCGAAAACGAATGAATGGACCGCGATCCGCCCTCTACCAAGTCTGCTCCGGGCGGCACGCGGGGCTGCGGGCGTGAACTTTGTGCCACATTGTTTCTGAGGCGGATCCTGTGTGTCGCCTTCACGCTGGCATTCTGGATGAGCTGGATGCCCTCGCGCGCATTCGATAGTGAGCGATTGCTGATGCTGGCGGCCCGGCAGGCGACCTCAGCTCAGTTGCAGGTCAAGGCGTTGGTGGACGCCGTGTCCACCGCGTACTCGATGGACGATGAGAAACGCCTGGCACTGTTGAATACATTCTTCAACCGAAGGATCTTCTTTCGCGAGGATGCCGAGGCGTGGGGGCAGGTGGATTATTGGGCCAGTCCGCTTGAAACCCTCATCCGGGGTCAGGGTGACTGTGAGGATTACGCCATCGCCAAGTACTTTTCGTTGCTGGCTGCCGGGGTTGATCCGGCCCGGTTGCGATTGGTTTATGTGCGCGCCACACTGGGCCCGCCGGCGGGGCCTCAACAGGCGCACATGGTGCTCGCGTACTACGAGGATCCCCAGGCTG
This sequence comes from Pseudomonadota bacterium, assembly GCA_963205375.1. Classification (GTDB taxonomy): domain Bacteria; phylum Pseudomonadota; class Gammaproteobacteria; order Burkholderiales; family Burkholderiaceae_C; genus Allorhodoferax. The sequence continues at coordinate 3,164 of CAUJJV010000119.1, read as the reverse complement.
AGCCTCTGATTCTGGATAACCTGGTGCCCGAAGTTCTGCCGGCAAACCGGCGCCGCGATCTGGTGCCTGTCTTCAGCTTCAACGCCCAGGGCCTGTGGCAGGGCACCAACGGCGCGGGTGCCGGCGATCCGCTGGCGCGGCTTTCGCGCTGGCGGGAGGTGGTTTCAAAAGCCCGGGACCAGGGGTTTCTGAAATGATCTCCTCTCTCGGTTTCCCGGTTCTCGGGCTCAGAGCTTCTGCTCGCATTCATCCGACATCATGAGCTTGATCCGACAAGTCTGGCTGCTCGTTTGGGGGATCATCCTGCTGGCCTCGGCCGGCAGCATGGTGGTGTCCGTGGCCACCGCGAGAACCTACCTGGAGAGCCAGCTGGCGCTCAAGAACAACGACAACGCTCAGGCGCTGGCGTTGACTCTCAGTCAAGCCGGGGCGGATCCCTCCCTGGCCCAGCTGATCATGACGGCCCAGTTCGACACCGGGTCCTACCGAGTGGTCCGATTGCGTCGAGACGACGGAACCGTGCTGTTCGAGAGAACATCGACCGTTGGTTCCATCGACGCTCCCGACTGGTTCGTCCGCTGGGTGCCCATTCAGTCGCGCACCGGCGTGGCACAGGTCACGAGGGGTTGGAATGCGGTGGGCGTGCTGGAGGTGGAGAGCCTGCCGGTGTTCGCCTATGAGGATCTGTGGCGGGGCACGGTGTCCACTGCCGCCTGGATGTTGATGCTCGGCGTGTTGGCTGCGGCCATCAGCGCGGTGGCCGTGCGGCGGCTGAGCCGTCCCCTGGAGGCCCTGGTCAGGCAGGCCGAGGCACTCACCCAGCGCAGGTTCGTCACGGTAGAACTGCCCTCCACGCCCGAACTGCGGCAGGTGGCTGTGGCCATGAACGGCATGGTTGACCGGGTGCGAAGGCAATTCCTGGAGCAGGCCGATCAGCTGGAGTTGCTGCGCCGCCAAGCTCACCTTGATCCGCTGACCGGTTTGCTGCACCGGGATCAATTTCTCCATCAGTGCGAAGCCGAGTTGAGCGGAGAGCGGGGTTTGGGGGTGGGGCATTTGCTGATGGTTCGGGTGCTTCGTCTGGCAGAGATCAACCGCCAGCTGGGGCATGCCCGCACCGATGAGCTCCTGCTGGAGTTGGCCAAGAGTCTGCACAGAAGCGTCGGCGATGTGCAGCCCAAGGTCATCGGGCGCCTCAACGGCAGTGATTTCGCCGTCTTGCTCGATCACGTCGAGGTGGGGTCCGAAGCTTTGGCGGAGTCGATCGGACGCTTGCGCGATCTGCTGGGGCCGTTCCCCGATGTGGCAGTGGTCCTGGCGGACACCACCTGGAGGCGCGGCGAATCGGTGCACATTGTCCTGGCTCGCGTCGATGCCGCTTTGGCGCGCGCAGAGCACCGAGGCGACTTCTCCATCGAGACGACGCGCGATTCCAGGGACGCCGATGGTTTGGGCGGTGAGTTGTCCTGGCGCCGCGGCATCCTGGATGCCTTGGCTCATCAGCGGCTGCAGTTGATCGACTACCCCTTGGTGAATCCCTCCGGACGCGTCCTTCACCTGGAGTGTCCGCTGCGCCTGCAGCTGTCTGATGCCGGGCCCTATCTGTCTGCTGCAGTCTGGCTGCCGCTGGCGCTTCGCACTGGAGTGGTGTCGGAGGTGGACGAGGCGGCGGTTCGGCTCGGGCTGGAAGCCATATCGAAGGATGGTGTGCGAAGAAGCATCCACCTGTCTGCACAATCGCTGCAGGTGCTGGGTTTCCTTCCCCGCCTGCGCGCCCTGTTGGCATTGCGTCCGGCCCAGGCCCGCTTGCTGGCGATTGAGGTCGATGAGGCCGGTCTCCGTCGAGATCCTTATGCGGTGGCCGAGTTGTGTCGGCAGTTGAGGCCCTGTGGTGTCCAGGTTGGGCTGGAGCATGCCGGGCAGCACCTCGCGGCCATGGGTGAGCTGCTCGATACCGGGCTCGACTTCGTCAAGCTGGGAGCAGGCGCTACGCTCGACTTGCAAGGCAATGATGCACGCACAGCCTGGTTGAGGGGCACGGTAGGCATGCTCAAGAGCGTTGGAGTGCAGGCCTTTGCTGAAGGCGTGGTCCAAACCCAGGATCTGCAGCTCCTCTGGTCCATCGGGCTGGACGGCGTCAGCGGCCCGGCCGCCACAGCAGCCAATCGCAACTGAAACTGCAGTGAGCCCAACAAAATGGTTGCACTAGGCAATTCGTTGCATCTAGAATAGCAGGCTCAGTCGGGGTGTAGCGCAGCCTGGTAGCGCACTTGCATGGGGTGCAAGGGGTCGCGAGTTCGAATCCCGCCACCCCGACCATAGAAATCAACGGGTTAGCTCTCACAAGGAGCTAACCCGTTTTGTTTTCCAGCGCTACCGGCAACAGAATCGGCAACAGAATTCCGGATGCTCATCTGCTCGATGACGTGAACAGCACCATGAACTTGGGGTCGTGCCACGCAATAGGCGGTAGCTCTGTTCGCCATGCGCTTGTATGGAATTGGCAACGAGGCATCACCAACGTCAGGCGCGCCGCCTCACCCCTAGGCAACTCAGGTGGGGCTTCGGGTAGGTCTGCGCACGCCGGCGCCTACAGATTCACATGTCGCAATCTGATGCGGAGGCTGCGATGGAGCCTTGTGGGGTGAAACCGAACTCTGCACCCAGGTGAAGTCTCTGACCTCTCACTCGCGCAGGTTCCCCAGCACCTTCTCCGCGGCTTGTCCCACTTCCCTGGCCGTGGACCTGGCATCGTCGACCGCTTGTTGCCCGACCTGACCGAGGAGAGACTGGTCTTTCCGCTCAGCCGCGGCAGAGGTGGAGGACACCCTTCCGGCGACCTGCCCCTTCAGCTCCTTCGCGCGTTCGTCGAAGTCTGCACGGCTTGCCTTCTTCTGGTCCGGCTGTGCACCGGGAGCAGCCGGTGTCGCCCAGGTCATCCCGGACACCTCCGCGTGATTTGAGACCCTGACCCGTTCGACCGCCCCCCCAGCCTCTGACGCCGGTCTGGTCCGTCCCGCCCCTGCTAGTGCAGTGTTCCATTCTGTTTCCCACTTAACCGGGAGTTGGCGCGAATGACCTTCTGCAAGATGTCGCGAGCGCTCTTGGTCCAGATGAACGGCTTGGGACTGGTGTTGTGATGCGCGACGTACGCCTTGATCGCC
>CAUJJV010000118.1 GCA_963205375.1 Pseudomonadota bacterium | reverse complement strand
GAGCTGGGTGCTTGATGCCGTTCAGATGGGCCTGATTGTGCTCAGCAACGAGGGGCGGATTGTGCTCTTCAACCACTGGATGGCCCAGCGCTCTGGCTTGGCCTCGGCCGAGGTCGTCGGGCGCACTCTGGATGACGTGTTTCCCGAGGTTGCACAGGGCCGCGTGGGCAAGGCGGTCCAGGCCTGCCTGACCACGGGTTTCCCGTCCCTGCTGTCGAATTCTCTGCACCCCACACCCTTTCCCCTGTTTGCGGGTGCGCCAGAGCGCCTGGCTGGCGAACGTGTGCAGCAGTCGGTGCGTATCCAGGCCTTGCCGGTGGGTACTGGTCGCCAGGTGCTGATTGAAGTCGGTGACGTGTCTGGCGCAGTGCGGCGTGAGCGCATGTTGACCCAGCAGGCGGTGCAGCTCAAAACCCTGTCGGCCATGGACTCTCTTACCGGGCTGGCCAACCGGCGCAGTCTGGATGAGGTGCTGGAGCGCGAGTTTCGGCGTGCCGCCCGTTCCAGCCATTCGGTGGCAGTGGTGCTGGTGGATATCGACGCATTCAAGCTGTACAACGATACCTACGGTCACCAGGCGGGGGATCGTTGCCTGACGGAGGTGGCACGTGTGCTCAGGCAGTCCCTCAAACGGCCTGGCGACCTGGCCGCACGTTACGGTGGGGAGGAATTCCTGCTTATCCTGCCTGAAACTGATCTCCAGGGTGCCGTAGCCGTGGCGCGGACCATGCGTGTGGAAGTGGAGGCCATGGGGCTGCTACACACTGGCAGCGCCCACCATGGCGTCATCACCATCAGCCAGGGGGTTGCTGCGACCATCCCGGGCAAGACCGATACGTTTGAGGATTTGCTGGCACAGGCGGATGTGGCTCTGTACGCTGCCAAGCGCGCCGGGCGCAACCGTGTGGCGGCCATGCACGGAGCCACCGAACTCGCCGCAGACATCGTTCAGGCGAGTTCTGGTTAACTCCATCCCGGTACAATATTTGCCCAAGGCCCGCAGCTCCGGCGGGCCTTGTTTTTTGTGTTTCGGAGCCATGTAGAGGACTACCATGTATAAAAACCTCGCAGCCACGTTCGTGGCGGCTTGCTGTTTCTTGGCCGCACCCCAGGGTGCCTTTTCCCAAACCTCCCTAGCCAAAGTTGCACCCGGAGCCGAGCCGCTCAAGGTCGGCTTTGTCTATGTGGCACCGCTCACGCCTGCAGGCTGGGTGCACCAGCATGAGCTGGGGCGCCAGGCCGTCGATGCCGCATTGGGCAAACAGGTGCAGACCACTTATGTGGAGAACGTGGCCGAAGGCCCGGACGCCGAGCGCGTGATCCGCGATCTGGCGCGCCAGGGCCACAAGCTCATCTTCACGCCCAGCTTTGGCTACATGGAGCCCACGCTCAAGGTGGCGCAGGAGTTTCCGGACGTCAAATTTGAGTCCATCACCGGCTACAAGACCGCGGCCAATGTGGCTGCAGCCAATGCGCGCTATTACGAGGGCCGCTACCTGGCTGGCATTGCCGCCGGGCGCATGACCCAATCCAATCTGGCGGGTTATGTGGCGGGGTTCCCCATCCCTGAAGTGCTGCAGGGCATCAACGCCTTCACGCTCGGCATGCGTTCGGTCAATTCCAGGGCGGAAGTGAAAGTGGTCTGGCTCAACGCCTGGTTTGATCCGACGCGTGAGCGCGATGCGGCGATGACGCTGTTCAACCAGAACGTCGATGTGGTGGCTTTCCACACGGGTTCGGACGCGGTGATGGTGGCTGCGCAAGAGCGCGGCAAGTTCGCCGTGGCCTACCACTCTGACATGCGCAAGGTGGCACCGGACGCACAGATCGTGGCCGTGACGCACCAGTGGGGTGGCTACTACACCGCACGCACCCAGGCCGTGTTGAACGGCACCTGGACCAGCGGCAGCGTGTGGGGTGGTGTTAAGGACGGCATGATCCGCGTGGGTGACTTTGGCAGCAAGGTGCCCAAGGCGGTGCAGGCCGAAGTTCTCAAGGCGCAAAAGGCCATTGCGGCCGGCAAGCTGCATCCGTTTTACGCCGCACAGGCGGTGCTGGACAACGAAGGCAAGGAAGTGATTGCCAAGGGACAGACACTGAGCGATGCCCAGATTCTGGGCATGCACTGGCTGGTGGCCGGAGTGCAGGGCAAGGTCGGCCGCTGAAGGTTTAAGCTAGCGGCCATGAAAGCCTACCGCGCTTCCCTTCTCTGGTTTTCCCCGCACAGCGAGGGGCCTGCGCATGCCCTGTTTGAAGAAGACGGCATGCTGGTGGTCGGCCCCGATGCGCTGGGCGTACAGGTGGTGCAGGCCATCGGCCCATGGCGCAGTGTGTCGGCGCAGTACCCGGGCATGGCGGTGGAGCATCTGCCGGGCCGCATCATTGCCCCGGGGTTTGTCGATCTGCATGTGCACTTTCCGCAAACCAACGTCATCGGTTCGCCGGCCTCAGGACTGCTACCGTGGCTGGAAAACTACACCTTTCCTGAAGAAAAGCGCTTTGCAGCCCCCGAATACAGTGCGCAGGCAGCTACGTTTTTCGTAGCAGAGTTGCTGCGCAATGGCGTGACGACTGCGCTCACCTTTGCCACCTCGCACCCGCAGTCGGTCAACGCCCTGTTCACCGAAGCCCAGGCCCAGCGGCTGCGCCTGATCACCGGTCTGTGTTTGATGGACCGCCACGCCCCGGGCGACCTGCTCAATCAGGGCCAGGGCAAGCGCAGCGGCACCGAGCAGAGCCTGCTGGAAACCGAGGCACTGATCCAGCGCTGGCATGGCGTGGACCGGCTGGGCTACGCGATCACCCCGCG
>CAUJJV010000117.1 GCA_963205375.1 Pseudomonadota bacterium | reverse complement strand
AGCAGGCGGGCGCTGTTCTTGGCGTGGTGCTCTTCCAGCGGATGCTGGAGGATCAGCACCTCACACGCGGTTGGCGTGGGCGTGACGAAGCGGCAGATGCAGGTGGATTGGGGGCGCTGGCAGTGGGGGCAGGTGGGGCGGGGCATCACTCTCCCATGTAGGCCTCCAGCCCCTGCAGCAGCGCATCAAATACCACCTTGCAGCGCGGCGTGTTGCGCAGGTCTTCGTGCATGGTGAGCCAGGTCTCCAGGCTAAGCGGCAGGCTTTCCGGGAGCAGGTGCACCAGCAGCGGGTCGCGCGCGGCCAGCGGTACCTGGCAGATACCAATGCCACAGCCTGCGCGCAGCAGCGCCAGCTGCGCCACATCGCTGTCGGTGCGCAATGCAAAGGCATCGCGCTGCCACAGCGGAAAACCCTTGCGCGCCGCGCGCACAAACGGCGTTTCTTCATCAAACCCAATCAGTGCGTGCTGCGCCAGGTCGGTTACGGACTGGGGCGTTCCCCTTCGTTCCAGGTATTGCGTGTGCGCATGCAAGCCCAGTGGCACCATGCCTACGCGCCGCGCAATCAGCTGCTCCTGCCTGGGTTGTGTCATGCGCACGGCAATGTCGGCCTCGCGCTGCAGCAGGTCCTGCACGCGGTTGGTCAGCACCAGTTCCACCTTCAGGTCCGGGTAGGTGCTTTGCAGTTGCGCCAGGATGGGTGGCAGCACCTCCACGCCCATCACCTCGCTGGCGGTGATGCGCACTGTGCCCTTGATGCCCGAGCCCTGGCTCTCGGCGGCGCGCTTCAATGCAGCGGCAGAGCTGTGCATCGCCTGGGCAAAGGGCTGCAGCGTACGCGCCGCGTCGGTGGGCAGCAGCCCGGTTTGGGAACGGGTGAACAGCGCCACGCCCAGTGCTTTTTCCAGCGCATCAATGTGCCGTCCCACGGTAGGCTGGGCAATGCCCATGGCGCGTGCCGCGCCCGAGAGCGAACCCTCTTCCAGCACGCCCAAATACGAGCGGTACAGCTCCCAGCCAATCTCGGTGTGGTTGTCGGTAGTCATACAGAAATGTATGGCGGCTCGCACATGTTGGTCAATTGCTTATTAGCCCCCGCCCTTCCAAACTTCATCCCATCGCAACACGTTTTGAAGGAGTTATGAGATGAACAACACAGCATTGGGGAATACGGCATTGGTACTGGGCGCCACCGGCGGCATTGGGGGCGAGGTCGCCCGGCAACTGGTGGCCGCGGGCTGGGCCGTGCGCGCCCTGCGCCGTGGCGCAGTGCAAGCCACTGGCAAGCAAGGGGGCATCGAATGGGTGCAGGGCGACGCCATGAACCGCGCCGATGTGCTGACCGCAGCCCAGGGCTGCGCCGTCATCGTGCACGCCGTCAACCCACCGGGCTACCGCCGCTGGGGCGAGCTGGTGCTACCCATGGTGGACAACACCATCGCCGCCGCACAAGCCGTTGGCGCCACCATCGTGCTGCCCGGCACGGTCTACAACTTTGGCCCCAGCGCCTTCCCCATGTTGCGCGAAGACTCCCCCCAAGAGCCGCTCACCCGCAAGGGCGCCATCCGCGTGCAAATGGAGCAACGCTTGCAAGCGGCCAGCCGCCAGGGCTGCAAGGTCATCGTGGTGCGCGCGGGTGATTTCTTTGGCCCCAAGCCCGGCAACAGCTGGTTCTCGCAAGGGCTCATCAAACCGAGCCTGCCCATCAAGGCCATCAGCCTGCCCGGCGCGCCCGGCGTGGGCCACCAGTGGTCCTACCTGCCCGATGTGGCCCGCACCATGGTGGCGCTGGTGCAGCGCAGCGACACGCTTGAGCCCTTCGCCGTCTTTCATATGCAAGGCCACTGGGATGCCGATGGCACGCAGATGACCGCCGCCATCAGCCGCGTGGTCGTCAAGCGCGGTGGCGCCAAGCCCGCCGTGCGCGCCTTCCCCTGGTGGCTGACCGCGCTGGCCGCGCCCTTTGTGCCCACCTTGCGGGAGCTGCGGGAAATGCGCTACTTGTGGAACGTACCCGTGGGCATGAGTAACGCCAAGCTGGTTGCAATGCTGGGGCAGGAACCGCATACGCCGCTGGACGAGGCGGTGGAGGCTGCGCTGGAGGGGATGCGTGTCTCACTGCGCAAAAATTCTCGCAATTAATCTCGCATAAATAAGCACTTTCCCAATGAAATAGTGTCTGTTAGTATCTCGCATATGAATTCGCAGATCATCCAGCAATACGACTCACCCCATCAGTTCGAGCCGCTGTTTCCGCAAGAGCGGCTGATGGCGCCCTTGCTGGAGAAGGCGAGCGACCTCATCCGCGAGTCTTCCAGCTTGGGCGCATCTGCTGCGCCCGCCGCTGCAAGCCAGCTTCGCGGGCTGCTGCGCAGCATGAACTCCTACTACACCAACCGCATAGAAGGCGAGCACACGCGCCCCGCCGACATCGAGCGGGCCCTGAGCAAAGACTTCTCGGCAGAGACCGATGTGGCGCGCCGCCAAAGGCTGGCCGTGGCGCACATTCAGACCGAAATCGCTTGTGAGGGCCGCATTCACGAAATGCAGGCCGCCGGTGAAAACGTCGTGTCCTGGCTGTACTCTACACCCGCGCTGGAGTGGATGCACCTGCAACTGTTTGGCAACCTTGCGCCGCAAGACCTCACCCTGGTGGACGGAACGCTGTTGCAGCCTGGCCTGCTGCGCACCCGCGCCGTGGCGGTGGGCGTGCACGAAGCTCCCACCGCTGCCGCAGTGCCTGCATTCCTGAACCGCTGGGCACAGGCCTATGCAGGCAGTCGGCGGGGCGAAGCGTCTGTGGTGGCGCTGGCAGCGGCGCACCACAGGCTGGCTTGGGTGCACCCCTTTCTGGACGGCAATGGTCGCGTCACCCGGCTGCAAACCCATTTGGCACTGCATGCCCAGGGCCTCACCAATGGCCTGTGGTCTCCCCTGCGTGGTTTTGCCCGTACCGAAGCCAAATACAAAGCCCTGCTCAAGGCTGCGGACGAACACCGCCGTGGCGATCTGGATGGGCGCGGGAACCTGACCGAAGCCGGCCTGGTCGACTGGATCCACTACACGCTGGACACCTGTATCGACCAAGTGCGCTTTATGCGCAAACTGCTGGACGTGGGCACCATGCAAGACCGCATCCTGGCGGCGCTGATCTTTGAAGAGTCCAAAAAATCAGGTGTGCGCAAAGAAGCTGCGCTGCCCTTGCATTACCTGTTCAGCACCAATTCAGACATCGGGCGCGCTGCATTCAAGCAGATGACGGGTCTGGGCGAACGCGTGGCCACCACGCTTATTTCGGCGCTGCTCAAAGCGGGCTACCTGACCAGTGATTCGCCTTATGGCGCGCTGCGCTTTGCCATTCCCAGAAGCGCATTGCGGTTCTATTTTCCGGAACTGTGGCCGGAGGCGGAGGCTGAGTAAGCTAACCGGCGGCCTTGGCAAAGGGGTTCAGCAGCGCAACGCCGAAGGATTTGAAATCGGCCACGTTGCGCGTCACCACCGTCAAACCGTGCACGTCCGCGGTGGCTGCAATCATGGCGTCCTCATACAGCGTGTTGGAGGTGCGGTGCATCAACCGGGCCCAGCGCCGAAACACCGCCGCGTCCATGGGAAGCACGTTGTAAGACGCGGCCACCAGGTCCAACCAGGCTTCAATCTCGACTGCTTTGGCGGCATCCTGTTCGCGGGTGATTTCCACACCCGCCTGAATCTCGCCCAGGGTCACGGCAGACAAATAGAGCTTGGTGTCATCCACCGACTCCAGCCACGCCAACACGCCGCCATGCGGCTTGGGTTTGCGCAGTTCCGAGACGACGTTGGTGTCCAGCAAATACATGGGATTTACTGGGCTGCTTCGATCTTGCGGCGTTGTGCTTTGCCGCGCGGGGGAATGACCAGAACGGTACGGCCCGCGCTGGACAGCAAGAGCTGCTTCAAAGATGGCCGCGCAGCCGACTGCAAACGCCGCCACTCCTGCACAGGCACCAAAACGGCAGCTTCCGCCCCGCGCTTGGTCACCATTTGCGGCCCATCGGCCAGGCACGCATCCAAAAACTCACTGAACTTTGCTTTCGCATCCTGTACGGGCCATGCTTGCATGATGCACCTTCATCTGACTGGTTGACTGACTAGTTTATACGCCAGAGGCGGGTTGTCAAGCCACAGGCCAGTTTGAGTGCATTGAGCTGCAAACACATCGAAATGAAGAAGATTACGTCAGAAAATTTGATGAAATTCTGAAAAACTTTCTTAACCTCTCCAATAGCTGTTCGTTCATCCCTTCTACCGCTGTCAATTTTTGCCCTTCATTGGGCCAAGAGAAAAACCGATTTAGACCTATAGCGACGCTGGAATCTACTTCAAGCACCTCTTGAAACACTTCCCAGGAGCACTCAGATGGATCAAGCAAGGGCCAATCCACGTCACTACGATTACATATGGCGGTGAATCGCCCCGGGTTTCAAGGAGGCCAGTTGGTTTAAGTCATTCCGTTGTGGCGGTTTGACGGGTTAATTGTCGATAGTAATTTTCTTCAGCTTCGGCAGGTGGAATATATCCAATAGGCTCAAGCAGCCTGTGGTGGTTAAACCAGGACACCCATTCCAGCGTGGCAAGTTCCAGCGATTCCTTGGTCTTCCAAGGTGCCCGACGGTGAATCAATTCGGCTTTGTACAGACCGTTGATCGTTTCGGCCAGCGCGTTGTCATAGCTGTCGCCGCGGCTGCCCACGGAAGGCTCGATTCCAGCTCCGGCCAGCCGCTCGCTGTACCGAATGGACACGTATTGCGAACCCCTGTCGCTGTGGTGGATCAAGGCATTGGTACGCTCGGGTTGGCGGTCATACAAGGCTTGCTCCAGCGCATCAAGCACGAAGTCCGTCCGCATGGAACTGCTTTGCCGCCAGCCCACGATCCGACGCGCATAGACGTCAATCACGAAGGCCACGTATTGCCAGCCCTGCCAGGTCGACACGTACGTGAAGTCCGACACCCAAAGTTGATTGGGGCGGTCTGCCTTGAACTGCCGGTTGACTCGATCCAGCGGGCACGGTGCATTGGCATCCGAAACAGTGGTGCGCACGACCTTGCCACGGCGAACACCGCGCAGGCCTAGGGAAACTCTGCAAAACCCAGCCAACCGCTGAGCACAAAGAGACGTTGTATTTCGATGAAACAAAGCACACTCGCCACAGCCGGATTCGGACTGATCACCAAGCGCACGCGCAAGCGGGTATTTCTGGATGAGATGAATCTGGTGGTGCCATGGGCGGAGCTGGTCAGTCTGATTCAGCCTTTTGCCAAGACAGGTGGAGCCAAGGGCGGACGCCCGCCGTTTCCCGTGGAAACCATGCTGCGCATCCATTTCCTGCAGCAGTGGTTCGGGCTGAGTGACCCGGCCATGGAAGAGGCGCTGCATGACATCTCGCTGTACTGCGAGTTTGCACATCTGGACCCGGGTGCCACGCGCCTGCCCGATGAGAGCACCATCCTGCGGTTTCGCCATCTGCTCGAAGAGCACAAGCTGGGCATCCAGTTGCTGGCCACCATCAACGCCACACTGGCCACCAAGGGCCTGATACTCAAGACCGGTACGGTGGTGGATGCCACGCTGATTGCAGCGCCCAGTTCGACGAAGAACGACGGCGGTGAGCGGGACCCGGAAATGCACCAGACCAAGAAGGGCAACCAGTGGCACTTCGGCATGAAGGCGCACATTGGTGTGGACGCCGAGTCGGGTCTGGTGCACACCGTTATCGGGACGGCTGCTAATGTCAACGATGTCACCCAAGGCCATGCGTTGCTGAATGGGCTGGAGTCGGTGGTATTTGCCGATGCGGGTTATCAGGGGGTGGAAAAACGCGATGAAGCTACGGGTGTGCAGTGGCATGTCGCCATGCGTCCTGGCAAGCGCCGGGCACTGAATAAAAATTCTCCCTGGGGCAATCTGGTCGACAAGGCCGAGCAACTCAAGGCCAGCGTGCGTGCCAGGGTTGAGCACCCGTTCAGGGTATTGAAATGCCAGTTTGGATTCACCAAGGTGCGCTACAAAGGGCTGGCGAAAAACACGTCGCAATTGATGACGCTGTTTGCGCTGAGCAATTTGTGGATGGCCCGTGGCATGCTTTTGAACAGGCCCAAGGCATGAGTGCGCCTGCAGTGCGGGCAGAGCCCGCAAAGTGGCCAGAAAAGGCCCTGTATCGGAGCCAATATGCGCCGCGATTCGGTGAAAAACGGAATCAAGTTGCATCGGCTGACTTTTTAGACTTCAACGCTCGCGCAAGCGAGGGTTGTGCAGACCATCCCTAGGCGACGCATGAGCCGCTCGACCGTGCAGCGGGCCACAGCAATGCCTTCGCGGTTCATCTGTTTCCAGACCTTGTCAGCGCCATAGACTTGCATGTTGGCGTGCCAGACCCTTTGAATGTCTGGGATCAAAGCGTCATCATGGTGGGCTCGCGCACAGCGCAAGGCTGACCGAGCTGATCAGGTCCGGCGAGACCTCGGTGCCGTATTGCTCAGCCAGAAAGCCCTGGATCTCGCGCACCGTCATGCCGCGTGCGTACATGGCCACGATCTTGTCGTCAATGCCGGTGAAGCGGCGTTCATGCTTGGGGACGAGCAGGGGCTCGAAGCTGCCCGTGCGGTCGCGGGGCACCTCGATGCGCAGTGGGCCATCCTCGGTCAGGACGGTCTTGCCGGAGGTGCCGTTGCGGTGGTTCTTGCCCTCGCTGGGTTTGTCGGCACCGGCGCCATAGCCCAGGTGGTGGGTGAGCTCTGCGCCCAGGGCGCGCTCAATCAACGCCTTCTTGAACGCCATGGAGGCAGCGTTCACCGCCTCTGCGCTCATCGGGCCATTGACAAACTGGTCAAGCAGTTCTTTGGGGATGGTGGGCAGCGCCTGCGCTGCCTTGGGTTTGCGTGTCTTGCTCGGCATTCATGTTCCTTGGTGACATGTTATGCCTCACACACAAAATTCCTGACAGGCTCTACTTTTATCGCGTGAGTCACTGCAAAGCGTCCCGACTGACTAAAGAGTAAGTACTTGACAAGGTTGGGGCTCTTAATGAAGCTGATTGAACCTCCAGCAAGTGACGCAGTCTTACTGTGAGCATCGCTTGCGTCCTGCCAAAAATTCTGCCATTGGTCTGCGCTCTTATCTATTGAGCTTGCACTAGCTCCCATGGCTTCCTTCAGGATGAGATCCACCATGAACTTGACATTTGCATCGCAAGCGTTGCGCCACTTGGGGAAGTCATTGGGGATCGTTTTGCGAATTGACTTCAATCCTCCTGTGGGCAAACAGACACTACCGACAGTGACCTTGTCCGCGTCATGTGACTTTGCGGTAATCTGGCCTGCAATATCACTGAAAGAAGTTACCTTCAACGCCAATTGATATGCCTCGATGATGTGTTTTAGAAAAGCAGCTCCTGATTTGCTACTAAATCAGGAGCTGCTTGCGCAATGAATACGAGGGCTAGAGGCCGATATGCCTCATATTCCCCCCGGTAGGGCTGTCAAACCACCTTCGCCCGCTCCAGCATCGCATGCAGCAATACATTGCACCCCGCGGTGATGTGCTCCGGCTTGGCGTCCTCAATCTCGTTGTGGCTGATGCCGTCTTTGCAGGGGATGAAGATCATGCCGCTGGGGGCCAGCTTGGCCATGTACACCGCGTCGTGGCCGGCGCCTGAGACGGCTGGCATGTTGGAGTAGCCCAGCTTCCTGGCGGCG
>CAUJJV010000116.1 GCA_963205375.1 Pseudomonadota bacterium | reverse complement strand
CGTGGTCTTGGCGCGCGAGGCGTCCAGCAAAATCTTGCGCATTTTTTCGTTCAGGGCAATCGGCGCGTCGGACGTGGTGTCCACGCCGCCGGCAATGCCGCAGTCAATGTGCCCCAGCGCAATCTTGTTGGCCACCAGCATCGCCGCTTCCAGGCCGGTGCCACAGGCCTGCTGCAAGTCGAATGCCGGTGTTTCTGGCGACAGCGTGGTCGACAGCACACATTCGCGCACCAGGTTGAAGTCGCGCGAATGTTTCATCACCGCACCAGCGGCCACATCGCCCAGGCGCTCGCCATGCAGGTTGAAGCGGTCCACCAGGCCCTGCAGGGTGGCCGTGAGCATTTCCTGGTTGGTGGCCTTGGAATACACCGTGTTGGAGCGGGCAAACGGAATGCGGTTGCCGCCCAGAATGGCGACGCGACGGATGGTGTTCATGGCAATAGGCTTTCTATATAAATGATGGGTAGCAGGCAGCGGGCTTTCAGTAGCTCAGCTGCGCGCGCAGGTGGGGCTTTTGCCCCTTGGCATCGCGGACCTCGAACAGCGCGCCATGGGCAGTGCGGTGGGTCCACAGCGAGGCACGGGCCGGCAGGAATAGCGGTGTCTTGAAATCCACCGCCACACTCGCCTGCTCCAGCGGATGCTGCGGCAGCACGCAGGCCAGTGCGCGGGCATGGGTCCACATGCCATGCGCAATGGCCCGGCGAAAACCAAACAGGCGCGCCGTGGGTGCACTCAGGTGGATCGGGTTGCGGTCCCCCGACACAGCGCCATAGCGGCGGCCGATGTCGGCAGGCGCTGAAAAATCCGCCTGATGGGACAGCGGCGCATCGGCCGTCACGCCACTGACAAAGGGCTTGCCGCTGGGCGACTGCACGCCTACGCGCAACAGCGTCTGCGTGGCGCTCCATACGACTTCGTCCTCTTGCAGGATGCGCAAGTCCAAGGTGAATACCTGGCCTTTTTCATGAGCCTGCACCGTGCCGGTTTGCAGCTCTACCCGCACTGCATCGCCCGCTTTCAGGCTGCGGGTCTGCTCAATGCGGTTGGCCAGATGCACGGTGCCCAGCGCGGGCCACGGGCAATCGGCGGAACCCACATAGGACATCACCAGCGGAAACGTGAGCAACTGGGGGTACAGCAGCGGCACGCCCTGCGCCGGTGTGAAACCGCACAGCGCGTTGTACTGGGCGATGTGCGCACCGTCCAGCACCACTTCGGGCCGTACCAGAGTGACGGGGGGCAGCTTTTTGACCACGCCGGGACGCTTGGTACTGGAGGCCAGGGCTCCAATCAATACGCCGGGCAACGACGGCTCGCGCAGGACTTCGATGGTCTTCATGGCATCAGGCCCCGAGCAGACTTTGTCCGCACACGCGCACCACATTGCCGGTCAAACCGCTGGACGCCGGGCTGGCAAACCAGGCAATGGTCTCGGCCACATCCACCGGCAGGCCGCCCTGCCCCATGGAGTTCATGCGGCGCCCCGCCTCGCGGATGGCAAACGGCACGGCCGCAGTCATCTGGGTCTCGATAAAGCCGGGGGCCACCGCGTTGATGGTGATGCCATAGCGCGCCAGTTCGGGCGCGGTGCTTTGCACCATGCCGATGACGCCGGCTTTGGACAGCGCGTAATTGGTTTGCCCCAGATTGCCGGCAATGCCAGAGATGGACGACACGCAGACGATGCGCGCTCCAGCCTTCAGGGCACCTGCGGCCACCAGCGCCTCGTTAATGCGTTCCTGGGTGGAGAGGTTGACGTTGACTACGGCCTGCCACAGGTGGTCTTTCATATTGGCGATGGTTTTGTCGCGGGTAATGCCTGCGTTATGGACCACCACATCCCATCCACCGTCGGCCTGTGCCGCTGCTACCAGCGCTGCGGGGGCTTCGGCCGCGCCAATGTCCAGCGCCAGCGCCTTGCCACCGATCCGGGCGGCCACTTCGTCGAGACCAGCCTGTGCCTGGGGCACGTCCAGGCAGATCACCTGGGCGCCGTCGCGCGCCATGACTTCGGCAATGGCAGCGCCAATGCCGCGGGATGCGCCCGTTACCAGTACCTTCTTGCCCTCCAGCGGACGGCGCCAGTCGGCAGGTGCTTGTGCAGGCCCCACCGGCAGGCCAATGTGTACCACCTGAGCGGAAACATAGGCCGAGCGTGGCGACAGCAGAAAGCGCAGCGTACTTTCCAGCTGGTCTTCGGCGCCGGGCGCCACGTACACCAGTTGGGCGGTAATGCCGCGCTTGAGTTCTTTGCCCAGGGAGCGGGTCAGGCCTTCCAGCGCGCGCTGTACCGTGGCCTTGCGTGGCGAGGCGCACGATTCAGGCGGGCGGCCAATCACGACCACACGGCCGCAAGGCAGCACCGAGCGCGCGGCGTCGTGGAAAAACTGGTACAGCGCATCGGATTGCGAGCTGTCTTCCAGACCGGTGGCGTCAAACACCAGGGCCTTGACCTTCTCGCCCGCCTTGTCTTCCACGCCCCAGCGTCCGGTCATCGTGCCGGCCTGGTTGGCCAATGCCACCCACTGGGGGGCGCTGCGGTGGGCCACGCTGGTCGCACCCAGGGCATGCAATGCGGTGCTAAGCGCGGGCAACAACTCGGGGTTGCCGCCAGTGCCAATCAGGACAGAACCCTTGATCACGGGCTGGTCTGCACGGTAGCGCTCCAGTGGCACGGGCTGGGGCAGACCCAGCATCGCAGCTATGCGTGAACCCAATGCCGAATTGGCAAAATCCAGATACGAATCAGACATCCCAGTGCTCCTGTTGCAAATTTCCGCGATGTTAACGACCCATTGGTCAGTTGCACTAGGGCGAGGTGCCTAACCGCACCGTCTTGGCCCGGAAAAGGCCTACGCCGCCGTCGCCCGGGAGCCTCTGGGATAATCTCGCCCCATGACTATCACCTACAAAGACG
>CAUJJV010000115.1 GCA_963205375.1 Pseudomonadota bacterium | reverse complement strand
GCACAGGCAGCGCATGCTTTCATCGGCATGACCAAGATGGGCCAGGCGGCCATCTTCGAGACGCGCGGCAACGACGACTGCCATGTGATTCTGCGCGGCGGCAAAACCACCAACTACTCCAAGGCCGATGTGGATGCAGCCTGCGCCCTGCTTAAAGCCGCCGGCCTGCGCGAGCAGGTGATGATTGACGTGAGCCACGCCAACAGCAGCAAACAGCACGCACGCCAGATCGTGGTGGCGGGTGAAGTGGCGGCCCAGATTGCAGCGGGAGACCGGCGCATCACCGGCATCATGATCGAGAGCCACCTCCACGAGGGCCGGCAGGACATCCTGCCCGATGTGCCGCTGAAGCACGGCGTATCGGTCACCGACGCCTGCATCAGCATGGCGCAGACCGTACCGGTGCTGCAGGAACTGGCAGCGGCGGTGCGGACACGCCGGGCCAGTCAGCAGTAATTGAACATATTTGGCCTCTAGCCCCCGTGGAATATGCGTAAGTAGCTATTAAATGTGTAGCAAATGAAACTCTGCATTCTTGAAAACGACATCCTTGAAGGCGAACTGGCGCAGTCGTATGGCGGGTTTGGGGCCCTGTTTTTCCGGCTGTTCGAGAGCGTGGGCGTGGACTGGCACATGGAGGTGTTCAACACCATGCGCGGCGAGTACCCGAAGTCGTTTGATGACTATGACGCGGTGCTGCTGACTGGCAGCCGGGCCGATTCCTTTTCCGACGAGCCCTGGGTGGTGGAGCTGCGCCGGCAGGTTACCCAGCTGCTGAAAGAGCATAAGAAGATGGTGGGTGTGTGCTTTGGCCACCAGCTGATTGCGCTGTGCCTGGGCGCACCCGTGGGCCGCGCGCCGCAGGGCTGGGGTACCGGACGCATGACCTACGAGTGGCACCGCCCGGACCTTCCGCACTCGCAGGACCGCACCCACATCTCGCTGCTGGCCAGCCACCAGGACCAGGTGCTGGCGCTGCCACCCGGCGCCAAACTGGTAGCCAGCAACGACTTCTGCCCGGTAGCCTCGTACACCGTGGGGGACGCGGTGTTCTGCATCCAGCCCCACCCCGAATTCAGCCCGGATATCAGCGCCCATCTGCTGGACAAGCGCCGCCATCTGCTGGGCGAAGCCCATTACACGGCCAGCCGCCTGAGTCTTGCCGACGGCCACGAAGGCGAGCACATTGGCCGCATGGTGGCGGCCTTTCTGAAAGGCGAGCCGCCGGTGGCTTAAGGGCCGGCTGACCGCAGGACCTGCACCATGTCCTGCGCGTCCAGCGATCGGGCGGCGCCAAAACCGGCCACCTGGCGGGCGCTGTCGACAGTGATGGCCACGAACAGGAAGTCGCCCAGCTGGGTCATGGGTTCCGCCTCAGGAAAGCGCTCCAAATAGGCCTTGCGTGCGTCGCGCCAGGCGGGGGTATCCGAAGGCAACACCCCGGCCGTTCCAACCAGCGTCACGCGCGCCAGCGCATGCACTGGCTCACCGGCCCTTTCGGCTTCCATCACCATCAGTGACACCTGCGGCGCGGCCTGCAGGTTGCGGGTGTGCAAAGCCAGTCCGCTGACGTGGAGGACCACGCTGCCCTGCACCGGTTCAATGGCAAACGGCACCATGGATACAAACGGCAGACCCTGTGCATCCAGGGTGCCCAGGGCGGCAATGCGCTGGGTACCGAGCAGGGCACGCAAGGCGGAGGTCAAGCGGGGTTCGTGGGACATAGCGCAAGTATGGCGCAGCACGATGCTGCCAGCGCTTCCCGGTGCCCCAAAAAGACATGGCCCCGGGGCAGGTAATGCGCCGGGGCCATTGTTTTGCAATGCAGTCCCTCGTGAGGCCTGATCGCGCAACCTGGGCTGGTAAGCCTGGTTGCTGTGTGCTGCGATAACAGATGCATCTAGTGTAGGCCAGAGGGTGGGGCAGATGATTGCGTTGTTGCTCTCAAATTCTTTATATTTGGCATACTCTGCTAATTAATTACCATTTATTAGCAGACCAATGGAACTTGACCGCTACGACCGGCACATACTGGAAATATTGCAGCAGGATGGCCGCATCGCCAACCAGGACCTGGCCGACCGCATCGGCCTGTCACCCTCGCCCTGCCTGCGCCGGGTGCGGGCGCTGGAAGAGTCCGGCCTGATCCGGGGCTACCGGGCTTTACTGGACGCCAGGAAGCTGGGCCTGAGCCTGATGGCGCTGGTCTATATCTCCATGGATCGCCACACACCGGAGCGTTTCGAAAATTTTGAGGCGGCCATCGGGCTGCTGCCCGAGGTGCTGGAGTGCCTGCTGATCACCGGGCAGGACGCCGACTACCAGCTCAAGGTGGTGGTGCGCGATATGGATCACTACCAGGCACTGTTGCTCAACACGCTCACTCGCATTGAGGGTGTCACCGGCGTGCATTCCAGCTTTGTGCTGCGCCGGGTGCTGGACAAGACCGCGCTGGCGGTGTCCTGAACGAGAATGACGCCATGTGTCTGATCGCCTGGAGCTGGCAGCCTGCCAGTGCCACCCCTTTGCTGCTGCTGTCCAACCGCGACGAGTTTTATGACCGCCCGACGCTGCCGCTGCTCTGGTGGGAAGGCTAGGATACCGGGGTGCTGGCGGGTCGGGACCTGCAGGCTGGCGGCACCTGGCTGGGGGTGAGCCGCAGCGGCCGACTGGCGGCGATCACCAACTACCGCACACCCGTGCCTGCGCGCGACAACACACCGTCGCGCGGGGAACTGGTGGCCGGGTTTCTGCAAGGTTCCCAGAGCGCCATGGAGTACCTGCAGGCGTTAAGCCACAAAGCCCATGACTACAACCCTTTCAACCTGCTGGTGTTCGATGGCGAGCAGCTGCTCGGGCTGGAGAGCCGGCAAGCCCGCATCGTGACCCTGAAGCCCGGCATGGGCGCAGTATCCAACGCAGACTTTCACACCCCCTGGCCCAAGCTGACGCGGCTGCAA
>CAUJJV010000114.1 GCA_963205375.1 Pseudomonadota bacterium | reverse complement strand
GTGCAGCGTGCCTTGGGCCTGGGGGTGGACATGCCGATCGCCCGCTGCGTGGTGGAATTGCTCGATGGCCGCATGCAACCGGCTCAGGCCGTAGCGGCCCTGATGGGCCGGGACCCTACAGTTGAAATGGCCAGCTAGGGCAGCCTTGCCCTAGCTGTTGGCCACGCGCGCAGCGATGTGCGCCATGGCCTCTTCCACCTGGTCTACCAGGATCAGGCACAGGTCGCCGTCCCGCAGCTTGTCCATGGCGGCGTCAATCGCCAGAAACTCGCCATAAAACTCACTGGAGCTTTTTGTCCGGCCGGCGTTGGCCAGGCCCTCGCGCAACAGCGCGATCACTTCGCCAGTCTGGCGTCCACGCTGGCACTGGTCTTCAAACAGGATGACTTCGTCGAACGCGTTGCCGAGGATTTCGGTCTGCTGGCGAATGTCCTGGTCACGCCGGTCGCCGGCGCCACTGATGACCACCGAGCGGCGTTTGGCCGGTAATGCTTCGACCGCTTGCACCAGCGCCAGCATGGCATCCGGGTTGTGGCCGTAGTCGGCAATCACGGTGGCTCCACGGTACTGGAAGAGGTTGAAGCGACCCGCCGCGTTGTGGCTGTCGTTGGAGAACGATTTCAAGCCGTTGCCGATGGTGCGCCAGTCCAGACCCAGCGCCCAGGCTGCAGCCACCGAGGCCATCACGTTGTCCACCTGGAACCCGATGGCGCCGCCCAGCGTGACCGGGATTTCCGAGAGGGGGATGCTGTGCTGAACGTCGCCTTTGGCAGCGACCACACATCCGTTTTCCACGTACACCACGGCCTGCCCCTGCGCCCGGTGTGTCGCCATGACGGGGTGAAACTTGTCGGCGGCAAAGAAGATGACCGAGCCCTTGCACTTGCTTGCCATGGACGCCACGTTGGGGTCAACTGCATTGAGCACAGCCGTACCTTTGGGCGATACGTTTTGCACGATCACGCGCTTGAGCACCGCCAGTTCATCCACGGTGGTGATGTAGTTCAGGCCCAGATGGTCGCCACTGCCGACGTTGGTGACCACTGCCACATCGCAGCGGTCAAAAGCCAATCCTTCGCGCAACACGCCGCCGCGGGCGGTTTCCAGCACGGCTGCGTCCACGTCCGGGTGCAGCAGCACGCTGCGTGCACTCTTGGGACCGCTGCAGTCGCCAGTGTCGATCACGGTTCCGCCGACATAGACACCATCGGTATTGGTCATGCCGACACACATGCCGTTGTGGGTCAGCAGGTGCGAAATCAGACGGACCGTGGTGGTTTTGCCATTGGTGCCAGTGACGGCCACGATCGGAATACGACCGTTCTGGCCAGGTTTGAACATGCTGGAAATGATGGCCTCGCCCACAGCGCGGCCTTTGCCAAACGAGGGTGCCAGATGCATGCGCAAGCCGGGTGCGGCGTTGACTTCCACCATGCCGCCGCCCTGTTCTTCCAGTGGGCGCAAGATGGTGTCGCACACCACGTCCACACCGCAGATATCCAGCCCTACCATGCGCGCTGCGGCCACGGCACGCGCGGCTACATCGGGGTGCACATCGTCGGTGACATCGGTGGCCGAGCCGCCGGTGGACAGGTTGGCGTTGTTGCGCAGATTGACGCGTTGTCCCTTGACGGGAATCGAGTCGGCTTCAAATCCCTGCGAAGCGAGGCAGGATCGTGCAATGTCGTCAAAACGGATTTTGGTGAGGGACGTGGAGTGCCCGCTACCACGGCGGGGGTCCTTGTTGACCTGCTCCACCAGCTGCGTGATGGTGTGCACGCCATCACCCACGACCTTGGGCGGGTCACGCCGGGCCGCCGCAACCAGCTTATCGCCGACTACCAGCAAACGAAAATCGTTGCCTGGCATATAGCGCTCTACCAGGATGTCATCGCGGAATTCGCAGGCGGCGGCGTAGGCCTTCAGCAGTTGCTCTTTGTCGCTGATATTGACGGTGACGCCTTTGCCCTGGTTTCCGTCGTTGGGTTTGACCACGACCGGTAAACCGATCTCGCAGGCGGCTTCCCAGGCGTCCTCTGCATCCGTGACCGGGCGGCCACCGGGTACCGGCACACCGGCTGCTGCCAGCAGTTTCTTGGTGAGCTGCTTGTCCTGCGCAATGGCTTCCGAAATGGCGCTGGTGATGTCCATCTCTGCTGCCTGAATGCGGCGCTGCTTGCTGCCCCAGCCAAAGCGCACCATGCTGCCTTCGGTCATGCGGCTGTAGGGAATGCCCCGCGCCACGGCAGCGTCCACGATGGACCCGGTGCTAGGCCCCAGGCGGACGTCTTCGTCCAGGTCTTTCAATTGGGTGAGGGCGCTTGTCAGGTCAAAAGGCGTGTTGTCCACGGCCGATTGGCACAGGGCCTGTGCCAGCTCCATGGCCAGCAGGCCGACTTCTTCTTCGCTGTATTCCACGACCACCTGGTAGACATGGGGTTCGAGCGTGGCGGTGGTCCGGCTGAACGTGACCGGGCATCCGGCCTGCGCCTGCAATCCCAAAGCTGCCAGCTCCAGCACATGGGCCATCGGGATGGAATCGTCGTGCCCGGTGGGCTGGAAGAGGCTGATTTCCGGAAACCGTGCACGGATGCGGGCCTCGAATCCGTCGATCTTGCTGACGCAGGCCTCTTGTGCCGTGCAGGTGACGATGGACTGGATGGCCGTGTGGTGACTCCACAGGTTGGGGCCACGCAGGGCCCGGACGCGAGTGACTTCCATGGGGATCTCAGTAAGGGGTTTTCTTCGGATTCGACTCGAAAGTACGCAAGCCGGCCGCAATCAGTTCAATCGGGATGTCCAGCGCCCAGGCGGCTGCAACAGCCGCCATCACCATTTCGGGTTTGGACGCTTTGCTGGGCTTGAGGCTCGACAGCGGCAGCTTGGCCACATCCTGCGATCCTTGTGCCAGAACAATGTCGCCATCGCGCAGGAAAACGACGCGTTCACCCTCCTGCTGGTGTTCCGCAATGGCAGGCAGGCCGCTGTCCATACCGTAGAAGATGACCTTGCCATCGCACAATTCGGCCATTTCCACGACCTGTTCGTCCGCTGCATTGAGGACGGCGGTGCCGCTGGGCAGCACCACATCCACCTGGGTGCGCGCAACCTTGTAGGTTTGCTCGGCATCCAGAATGTCGAATTCCGACAGCTCAGCGTGCCACCCCACATCGGTGACGACGCCGACGTTGCATTTGTCGTAGGCCAGACCTTCGGCCAGGATGCTGCGACTGGGGTTTTCAAACACCGCTGCCTGCACCGACCGGTTGATCAGCAGACGCTGGCCGGCTTCCCAGTGGGCGCAGTCGCTGGCGACCACCTGTCGTCCGTCCAGGTACAGGCCTTCACTGCAGGCCAGGCCTACATGCTTGCCGCTGATGTGTACCAGCCAGGCCACCAGACGCGCAATGCGCCCGGTGTTCTGGGTGCCGGTGACGCCCACAATCGGGATACGTCCGTCCTTGTCGGTATGGAACAGGTGCTCGATGATGGCCTTGCCGACTGGGCGTCCGGTGCCTTGCGCAGGCTTGATGTGGGCCAGCAGGCCGGGGCTGGCATTGACTTCAATCACGGCGCCCCGCTGGCTTGCCAAGGGGCGCGTGATGTCTTCAAGCACCATGTCCACGCCCGCGATGTCCAGGCCCACGACCCGGGCTGCAAGTGCTGCTGCGGCAGCGACGGAGGGGTGCACCTTGTCGGTCACATCAAACGCCACATTGCCATTGCGCTGGATCAGCACGCTTTTTCCCTTTTCGGGAATGGACTGGGGCGTCAGTCCCACGCGCTCCAGTTCCAGAATGACTTCGGCGGTCTCGCTGGGAATGATGACATTCAGCGGGGCGTCTTCGGTGGTGCCACGGCGGGGATCGGTGTTGATCTGGGCATCGGCCAGCTGGTCAATGGTGGAGACGCCATCGCCAATGACCGAGAGGGATTCGCCGCTGGCGGCAGCGACCACGCGTCGGCCCACTACCAGCAGGCGGTGCTCGTTACCGGGGATGTATTTCTCGACAATGACGGCACTTCCGCCACCTTTGCGGTGGGCCAGCTGGTAGGCAGCCTCGACATCGCTCTGGGTGCGCAGGTCCAGAGAAACGCCCCGACCATGGTTGCCGTCGTAGGGTTTGACCACCACGGGCACGCCAATATCCTGAGCGGCTTCCCAGGCCTTTTCTGCGCTGCGAACCAGTTCGCCTTCGGGAACCGGAACGCCGCAGGCCTTGAGCAGCGACTTGGTCAGGTCCTTGTCGCTGGCAATTTCCTCGGCAATGGCACTGGTCTGGTCGGTTTCGGCCGTCCAGATGCGTCGCTGGGCAATGCCGTACCCCAGTTGCACCAGATTGCCTTCAGTCAGCCGGATATGGGGAATGCGGCGGTCGGTGGCGGCGTCCACGATATGGGCGGTACTGGGCCCCAGGCACAGGGAGTCCACCTTGTCGCGCAGGTCTGCCACCACAGCCGCAATGTCAAACGGCGTGTCGTGGATCGCGGCCAGTACCAGGTCGCGAGCGGCACTCAGGGCTGCACGGCCGACGTCTTCCTGCCGGGTGCGAAATGCAATCTTGTAAACACCGCGCGTGGAGGTCTGGCGGGCCTTGCCGAAACCTGTGCGCATGCCGGCGAGATTTTGCAGCTCCAGCGTGACATGCTCCAGGATGTGGGCCGTCCAGGTGCCTTCGCGCACCCTTTGCAGGAAGCCGCCGCGCACGCCCGGGCTGCAATGGTGCTCCACCAGGCCCGGAAGCAGGGCTACCAGCCGCTCATAGAAGCCGGGCAGCGTGTTGGACGGATGGTCTTCGAGTTCGCCAATGTTGACCCAAGCCTCGATCACGGGGCGGTAAGTCCAGATATTGGGGCCACGCAGGTGTGTTACCCGGAGAATTTCAATATTTTTCTTGCTCGTCATGGCTCTTTGTGGATTGGGCAGTCCACCAACCTGGCGCTGTCCGCGTTATGTATTCTCTCTCACCTGGCCTCGAATTGACTGCCGACCAGGCATCCTGGGGGTAGTATCGTCAAGTTATCACGATTGCCGATCGCACGTAAATCCTAACTGTTGTTGTTAATGACCACCGAAGTAACCGCCGTTCGCCCCCCCGCAGGAGACCTGTCCGCCATTGCGCGTGACCAGGTGCAGAAACAGCTCCACCCTCAGGAAAACGTTTTGGCCGCGCTGGAGGTTGACCTTGACAGCCAATTGCGCTTTGTCCGGGGGCTGGTGGTGGTGACCAGCCAGCGCGTGCTCAGCCGTGTCAACGGCGATGCCCAGTGGGAGCAGTGGCCCATTGCCGAGGGCATGCAACTGCAGCTGCACGACCATGGCGGCGTTGGCCACCTGAATCTGCAGGACCGCAACGGTCTGCTCAAGACCTGGCGGTTCACGCTGGGGCAAAACCTCCAGGCGATCCGTGTGGTGGACCAGTTCCAGGCGCAACTGGAAAGCACGGTCTCGGGGCGGCCCATGGTGCAGGCGCTCAAGAACATCTGTCCCACCTGCAAAGCCCCGCTGGAGCCGGACCAGGAGGAGTGCCCGATCTGTACCAAGGTGGTCCATACCCCGCCTTCGACCTGGACGCTGTTTCGCCTGTGGCGCTTTGCCAAGCCCTACCGTGGCCAGTTGTCGCTGGGCTTTGTACTGCTGCTGCTGAGCACGGCCGCGGCGCAGGTGCCGCCCTACCTGACGGTGCCGCTGGTGGACGAGGTGCTGATTCCCTTCCAGAACGGCAAACACATTGAAACCAGCACCATCGCCTGGTACCTGTCCGGGCTGTTGGGTGCCGGCTTGCTGGCGTGGGTGCTGAGCTGGGGCAAGACCTATATTCTGGCGCTGGCGTCCGAGCGCATTGCCGCCGACTTGCGGACCACGACCTACGAGCACCTGTTGCGGCTCTCGCTGGAGTATTTTGGCGGCAAGCGAACCGGTGATCTGCTGTCCCGCGTCGGCAGCGAGAGTGACCGCATTGCGGTGTACCTGTCGCTGCACCTGACGGACTTTGCCAGCGATGTGGTCATGATCGCCATGACGGCGGTCATCCTGTTTTCCATGGACCCGTATCTGGCGCTCATCACATTGGTGCCCCTTCCATTCATCGGCTGGATGATCCATTTTGTGCGCTTCCGCCTGCGCACCGGCTTCGAGAAGATCGACCGTGTATGGGGTGAGGTGACCAATGTGCTGGCCGACACCATTCCTGGCATCCGGGTGGTCAAGGCCTTTGCCCAGGAGCACCGTGAGGCCAAGCGCTTCCATGACGCCAACAAGCACAACCTGGTGGTGAACGACCGCATCAACAAGATCTGGTCGCTGTTCTCACCCAGCGTGTCGCTGCTGACTGAAATCGGTCTGCTGGTGGTGTGGGGCTTTGGCATCTGGCAGGTAGCCCAGGGCGAGATCACCGTGGGTATGCTGCTGGCAGCCATTGCCTACATTGGCCGTTTCTACGGCCGGCTCGACTCCATGAGCCGTATCGTTTCCATGACGCAGAAATCGGCCTCGGCGGCCAAGCGTATTTTTGACATTCTGGACCACGTTTCCAGCGTTCCGGAGCCGGCCAATCCGGTGCCCATGGGCAAGGTCGAGGGGCGCATTGAAGTGCGGGAAGCAGGTTTCCGCTATGGCAACCGGGAAGTGAACAAGGGCATCAACCTGAGCATCGCCCCCGGGGAAATGATCGGCCTGGTCGGGCACAGTGGCTCGGGCAAGAGCACGCTGGTTAACCTGATCTGCCGCTTCTACGACGTATCCGAAGGGGCCATTCTGGTCGATGGCGTGGACATTCGCTCCTATGCCATTGCCGATTTCCGCCGGAATATTGGTCTGGTGCTGCAGGAGCCGTTCCTGTTTTTTGGCACCATTGCCGAGAACATCGCCTACGGCAAGCCTGACGCCACGCGCGGCGAGATCATTGCTGCGGCGCGTGCGGCGCATGCCCACGAGTTCATCCTGCGGCTGCCGCAGGGCTACGACTCGATGGTGGGGGAGCGCGGACAGGGACTCTCTGGCGGCGAGCGCCAGCGCATTTCCATCGCCCGTGCGCTGCTGATCGACCCCCGCATCCTGATCCTCGATGAAGCCACATCGTCGGTGGATTCCGAGACCGAAAAGGAAATCCAGAAAGCGCTGGAAAACCTGGTGCAAGGCCGCACGACCATCGCCATTGCCCACCGCCTGTCTACCCTGCACCGCGCCGACCGGCTGGTGGTACTGGACCGTGGCCGGGTGGTCGAGGAGGGCACGCACGATGCCCTGATGGCCCAGGAGGGCGCCTACTACGCGCTGTACCAGGCGCAGGCCCGAAATATGGACGTTGACATGGACGACGCACGATGAGCACCTTGAAAACCGTTACCACCACACGTTTTGCGCTGGAACGCAACGCCTTTGGCAAACTGATCCTGACCGATGCCGCTGGTGAGCGGTTTGAGGGTGTGGTGCCGGTGCGGGCGTTTCCCATCCAGTCGCCTGAAGATGGCATTGCACTAGTGAGTACCGACGGACATGAAGTAGGCTGGGTGGATGGCCTGGAGGAACTCCCGGGACCGGTTCAGGACCTGATCCGCCAGGAGTTGACATCGCGGGAATTCATGCCAGTGCTGGAGAGGATCGTGGATGTGTCGAGCTTCTCCACGCCCTGCACCTGGACCGTTGTCACCGACCGGGGCGAAACCGATTTCGTGCTGCGGGGGGATGAAGACATCCGCCGCATCGGCAAAGCGGGCAGCCTGATGATTGCCGATACCCACGGCATCCAGTACTTTGTACGCGACCAGTATGCGCTGGATGCGCACAGCAAGAAGATTCTCGACCGGTTTATGTAGGCCCTGGCCGACCCGGCCAGGGTGGTGGGGTCAGAACCGGTACCGGTATCCCACCGTCAAAAAGTCTTCACCGTTGGCACCATAGTTGTTCAGCAGGTCGTAGACCGCGCAGCGGTGGTGCAGCCGCACAAAGAACTCCTGTTGGGGCGACTGGGGTGCAGAGAATGCGGCCTCTACAAACAGGTAGTTCAGGGTGCGCGTTCCCTGTCCGTCGGGGCCGCGCTCCAGCGGGCCGACGGTACTGGTGTACGACAGCCCTAAAGGTGCCAGGCGCAGGTCGACACGCAGGATGTCCCGCCACGGCAAGCCACTCCAGCGCAAGGCGGGCGCAATGGCAACTTCCGTCAGCGTGGCCAGGCCGGATTGCTGGCCGATCATGGCGTCCAATTCCAGCTCCACGGGCCACCGGTCGGAGCGCCACAGGGATTTGCTGGCAGTCAACGCCACCATGTAGTGTTCCAGATAATTGGCGCGACCCGTCAGGGCACCTGCGGGCTCGGCATCGTGGTACTTGCCGGCATAGGTACCGATACTCCAGTCCATTTCCTCCGTCCGCCCCTCGCGCGGCAGGCACAGCAGCGCAGCCGACAGCAAGACCGACGAAAGAGGGAAGAACAATACCGCGGCGCGCACAGTCGTTTCCTCACACTTCCAGGTTGTCGATGAGGCGCGTCGTGCCCAGGCGTGCCGCGGCCAGTACCACCAGCGGGTCCCTGGCTTGCGGGATTTGCAGATCGGACTGGCGGCGCACTTCCACGTAGTCGGGTTTCCAGCCTTTTTCGGTCAGAGCCCCCATGGATTGGGCGCAGAGCGCTTCAAAATTGGTAGCGCCTGCGCGCAGGGCTTCGGCCACCGAGCGTAGCGTGGCGGAGAGTTGCACGGCCTGCTGGCGCTCCGCTGCGCTCAGGTAGCCGTTGCGGCTGGACAGGGCCAGGCCATCTTCGGCACGCTGGGTTTCGCCACCCACGATGGTCACTGGCAGGGCGAACTGCTGGACCATGTTGCGGATAACCATGAGTTGCTGGTAGTCCTTCTTGCCAAACAGCGCAGTGCGGGCCTGGGTGCAGCTCAGCAACTTCATCACCACGGTACACACACCCGTGAAGAAACCGGGGCGGAAATGCCCTTCCAGAATGTCCGCCAACGCGGTGGGCGGTTGCACCTTGAAGGTTTGCGGCTGCGGGTACAGCTCGGCTTCGCTGGGCGCAAACACCAGATCGCAACCCGCGGCTTCCAGCCGGGCGCAGTCGGCCTCCAGGGTGCGGGGGTAGGTGTCGAAGTCTTCGTGCGGTGCAAACTGCAGGCGGTTGACGAAGATGGTTGCTACCGTGATGTCGCCCAGCGGCTTGGCCTGGCGAACCAAGGCGATATGGCCGTCGTGCAGATTGCCCATGGTGGGCACGACAGCCGGGTGGCGGTAGGCGTCCAGATGCTGGCGCAGTTCGGAAAGGGTGTGGATGATTTTCATAGACATATGCGTAGTGCTCAATTCGCCAGGGACACCGTGGAACCGGCTTTGCCGGGCCACTGGTGTCGCCCCCTTGAGGGGGAGGCGCCGCAGGCGCTTCGGGGGGGGGTCATATCACCAGGCGTGAATGGCGTCGTCAGGGAAGGTGCCATTCTTGACGGCTGCTACATAGGCTTCGATAGCTCCGCGGATGCTGGTGGCGTCGAGCATGAAATTGCGGACAAATTTGGGGTTCTTGCCGAGGTTGACACCCAGCATGTCGTGCAGCACCAGCACCTGGCCAGCGGTGCCTTTGCCCGCGCCAAT
>CAUJJV010000113.1 GCA_963205375.1 Pseudomonadota bacterium | reverse complement strand
ATCACGCGCTTGATCTTCTTGAGCTCTTCCATCAGGTGCAGCTGGGTCGGCAGGCGGCCGGCGGTGTCGATCAGCACCACGTCTTTCTTGCGCGCCTTGCCGGCGGTCACGGCATCAAAGCTCACGGCTGCGGGGTCGCCGCCTTCCTGGCTGATGATCTCTACCGTGTTGCGGTCAGCCCAGACGGTGAGCTGCTCGCGGGCCGCAGCACGGAAGGTATCGGCAGCGGCCAGCAGCACGCTGGCGCCATGGTCGGCCAGGTGTTTGGTGAGCTTGCCAACGCTGGTGGTTTTTCCGGCACCGTTGACGCCCGCCACCATGACGACGGTGGGCTGGTGCTGGCCAATGATCAGCGGCTTTTGCAGCGGCTGCAGCAACTCGGACAGCGACGTAATCAACGCATTCTTCAGTGCGGTGGGGTGCGTGATGCCGCTGGTCTTGGCCTTCTGGCGCAGGTCCGCGATCAGTGTCTCGGTGGCGGCCACGCCCGCGTCGGCCATCAGCAGAGCACCTTCCAGATTCTCGTACAGCTCCTCGTCGATCTGGCTGCCGCCAAACACGCCGGAAATACTGGACGCGGTCTTGCCCAGGCCCGCCTTGAGCTTGTCGAGCCACTTCTGCCGCTCCGGTGGTGTGGCAGGGGCGACGGGGATCTCGATGGGCGCCAGCAGTGCGCTGCCAATCAGCGAGCCCGTTTGCGGCAGGGGGGCGGGGGCTGCTGGCGGCGTGGCAGGGGCGGCCGATGGCGTGCCTGCTACTGGCTCTGGCGCAGTAGCCGCAGGGGGGGGAGGTGATTTTTTCTTGAAAAAGCTGAACATGTGGGGCGTTCTTAGAATCACAGCATTCTATGAAACACCTTGTCCCCCGGCTGAAGCGCGCTATTTGGGCCGCAACCCTCCTCTGTTCTTCCCTGATGTCAACGGCTGCCAGCAGAGCGCAGGACGCGGGTGTGCAGCAGTTCACATTAAAGAACGGCATGTCCCTCATCGTGAAACCCGACCACCGCGCACCGACGGCGGTGCACATGGTGTGGGTGCGCGTGGGCTCCATGGACGAGGTGGACGGCACCAGTGGCGTGGCCCATGTGCTGGAGCACATGATGTTCAAGGGCACACCGACCGTGAAGGCGGGCGACTTCTCCCGCAAGGTGGCGGCGCTGGGTGGACGCGAGAACGCCTTCACCAGCAAGGACTACACCGGCTATTTTCAGCAGATTCCGGCGGCCAAACTCGAAGACGTGATGCGACTGGAGGCAGACCGGTTTGCCTACAACCAGTGGAGCGATGAAGACTTCCGCAAGGAGCTGGAGGTCGTCAAGGAAGAGCGCCGCATGCGGACCGAAGACAATCCCCATGCCCGCCTGCACGAGGCCATGGACGCCACCATCTACCAGGCCGCACCGTACCGTCGCCCCATCGTGGGCTGGATGAGCGACCTCGAAGCCATGACGCCCGACGACGCCCGCGCTTTTTACAAGCGCTGGTACACCCCCACCAATGCCACCGTGGTGGTGGCGGGCGATGTCCAGGTGCCGCAGGTCCGTGCCTGGGCCGAAAAGTACTACGGCCGTCTGCCCGCGCACGCCGTGCCCGCCCGCAAGCCACGGGAAGAACCCGCCCAGAGTGGCCTGCGCCGCATCGACTTCAAGGCACCTGCCGAGCAGTCCTACGTGGCGCTGGCTTTCAAGGTGCCCGGTTTTGCGCCCGCCGCACTGGACCCGGCCAAAGCCGATGCTGCCAGCGACGATGCACTCGCTTTGACCGTGCTATCGGCGGTGCTCGCGGGCTACGACAACGCGCGGCTGGAGCGGGCGCTCACCCAGGGTGATGATCCGGTGGCTGACAGTGCCGGCGCCTACTGCGGCATGGCCGCGCGCGGGCCGCAGTTGTGTACCTTGTATGGTGTCCCCGCGACAGGCAAGACGGCGGTCCAGGTGGAGCAGGCCCTGCGCGCTCAGGTGGCGCGGATTGCGGCCGATGGCGTGTCGGAAGCCGAACTGCAGCGCGTCAAGAACCAGTGGGTGGCAGGCGAGGTCTACAAGCAGGACAGCGTATTCAACCAGGCCCGTATTCTGGGCGTGCACTGGATCAACGGTTTTCCGCTGGACGCCGACGAACGCCTGATTGCCCGGCTGCGCGCGATCACCGCGGCGCAAGTGCAGTCTGTGGCCGGCCGCTACTTTGGCGACGACGCGCTCACGGTGGCCACATTGCTGCCGCAGCCCGTGGACAAGAAGCGCAAACCCCGCAGGCCGGCCGCCGGTGCGCGCCACTGATTCACGCCACCGAGCCGCCAGAAAGACACCATGTTTGCTATTAAAAAAAGAGCTGTTTGCGCACTATTGACGGGGGCTACAGCCCTGTTTTTCATAAATTCTGCCGGTGCTGGCATTCCCATCGTGCACTGGACGCAGCCGTCGGGTGCACAGGTGTTTCTGGTGGAAAGCCCGGGCATCGCCATGGTGGATGTGCGCCTGGAGTTCGATGCCGGAAGCCGCCGCGATCCGACCGACAAACCGGGTCTGGCCAGCCTGATGGCCTCGTCCACGACCTATGGCGTGCGGGCAACGCCCGAGAGTCCTGCACTCGATGAGAACAGCTTGAGCGATGCCTGGGCCGATCTGGGGGCCGCGTTTGGTGGCAACGCCAGTTCCGACCGTCTGGGTTTTTCGCTGCGCTCGCTGACCTACCCGGACATCCTGCCAAAGGCCGTCGCGCTGGCGGCGCGGCAACTGGCAGAACCGGCGTACCCCGAGAGCCTGTGGCTGCGCGACCGTCCCAAGTTGATTGCCTCGCTCAAGGAAGCCGACACCCGTCCGGCCACGCTGGCCGCGCGGGCCTTCAACCGCGCGGTGTATGGCAACCACCCCTATGGCTTTGAGACCACGGCCGATGCGGTCAACCGCATCACGGTGGCGGACATGCGTGCCCTGCATGCACGCGCCCTACGCGCCTGTGACGCGAAGGTGAGCATCGTAGGGGCGCTCAACCGTGCGCAGGCCGATGCCCTGGTGACGCAGCTGCTGTCGCGTCTGCCCCCGGTTCCCTGCGCGCCACAGCCTGTGGTGCCAGAGATCCAGCCTTTGCAGGCCGCCAGTGAACAGCGCATCGAGTTTGCGTCTGCACAGGCCCATGTGCTGCTGGGCCAGCCAGGCTTTCGCCGCAATGACCCGGACTTCTTTGCGCTGACCGTGGGCAACCACATTCTGGGCGGGGGCGGCTTTACCGCGCGGCTGACCGAGGAGGTGCGCGAGAAGCGTGGTCTGACCTACAGCGTGTACAGCTACTTTGCGCCGGGCATGCACGCGGGCGCGTTCACGATCGGCTTGCAGACCCGGCCAGACCAGGCCCAGCAGGCACTGGATCTGGTGCGCGAAGTGCTGGGCAAGTTCGTGGCCGAGGGGCCCACCGAGAAAGAACTGCAGGCCGCCAAGGACAACCTCATCGGTGGCTTTGCCCTGCGGATCGACAGCAACCGCAAGCTGCTCGACAACGTGGCCAATATCGCCTGGAATGGCCTGCCGCTGGACTACCTGGACACCTGGACGGCACAGGTGGAAAAGCTGACGGTGAACGATGTGCGCAATGCGTTTGCGCGTGTGGTGCAGCCGCAGAGGATGGCTGCCGTGGTGCTGGGGGCGCCCTGAGCACCGTGCGTGCCGCAGGGGCTTAGTGCAGCTCCATCAGCCCGGAGATCTTGCAGTCGTACATGCCCTTGTCGGCGACGTGCAGCAGGTCGTTGATATCGGTGCCATGGTGGGGGTACAGCGCAAAGCCCACGCTGGCACCCACATTGACGACCTCGCCCGCCGGCAATGCAATGCCTTCCGAGATGGCGTCTATCAGCTTGCGCCCGATGGGGAGCAGTTCATCCGGGTGGTTAAACGATTCGACGATCAGCACAAATTCATCACCCCCCAGTCGGGCCACGGTGTCGGAGGCGCGTACTGCTGCTACCAGGCGTCTGCCAACGGTTTTGAGTACGTGGTCGCCAGCGGCATGGCCCAGGGTGTCGTTGATGCGCTTGAAGCTGTTCAGGTCCACCATCAGCACGGCAAATTCGGTGCGGTTGCGTTTGTTGCGCTCGGCCGTCTGCCGGAACCGGTCGGTGAGCAGCAGGCGGTTGGCCAGGCCCGTGAGCGGATCGGTGTATGCCTGACTCTTGAGGCGCTGCTCGTTACGCACCAGCGTGGCAATCTCCCGCTGCAGAGCCCCTTGCTGACGCTGCAGCCGCAGGATTTTGGCGGCCAGGCTGGCGACAACCACCACCAGCAATGCGACGCCGACATAGGCGTTGAGGACCGCAGCCAGCAGGGCCACCGCACTGGCAGCCAGTTCAAACCACAGGAAAACCGCCAGACCGCGCATGGAACCCTTTGTTGCAGATAGCGAATCATGGTTGCAGGTGCTTGGTGTGTCCATCCCCCAATCGGGTGAATTTGTTACGAGATATGCACCCTGTCCTTGGGTTAAGCTGTACCCATGAAAGCCAAAGTTTCTCCCTCCGGCGCTGCCGGCAAACGTCCCGTACGCCCGCGCGGCATCCAGTCCCACGAAATCCGCATCATCGGCGGCCAATGGAAACGCACCAAACTCAAGGTGGCTGACAAGCCCGGTCTGCGGCCTACGCCGGACCGGGTGCGCGAGACGCTGTTCAACTGGCTGGGGCAGGACCTCAGCGGCCAGCGTTGCCTGGATGTCTTTGCTGGCACGGGGGCGCTGGGTTTTGAGGCCGCTTCACGCGGCGCCGCCGAAGTGGTGCTGGTCGAGCAGGATGCCGCGCTGGTAGCCCAGTTGCAGCAGGTGCGCACCCAGCTGCTGGCACTGCAGCCGCTGGAGCCGGTAGCGCCACCGGTTCTGCTGGTGCAGCGCGGTGAAGGTGTTTCTGCCCTCCGGCAGGCAGCACCGGCCAGCCGCGATCTGATCTTTCTGGACCCACCATTCGATGCGCCGCTGTTTGAGCCGGCACTGGCAGCCTGTGCGCGGGCCCTGACGCCGCGGGGGCTGGTGTACCTAGAAGCGCCGGTGCAATGGACCGATGCGCAGCTTGCCCCCCTGGGGCTGGCGGTGCAGCGCCACCTCAAGGCCGGTGCGGTGCATGCCCATTTGCTGCGCCTGGCCGTCGCATAATTTGTAACACTTCTTTCCGCCGGAGCCTGGTATGTCCAACCCCACCATCGCCGTGTTTCCTGGCACGTTTGACCCCATCACCCTGGGGCACCAGGATCTGATCCGCCGCAGTGCCAGCCTGTTTGGCACCGTCATCGTCGCGGTGGCGGTGGCGCACCACAAGAAGACGATGTTCACACTGGATGAGCGGCTGGCGATGGTGCGCGAAGTCTTTCGTGCGCTGCCCAATGTGCAGGTTGAAAGCTTCACCGGACTGGTGCGGGATTTTGCGGTCAACCACGGTGCCCAGGTGATGGTGCGCGGTGTGCGCTCTGTGACGGATTTCGATTACGAAGCGCAGCTGGCCGGCATGAACCGTGCACTGGCCCCGGATGTGGACACCGTTTTCCTCACGCCCGATGCGCGCTACCAGTACATCTCGAGTACCCTGGTGCGCGAGATTGCAACGCTCAAGGGCGATGTAGCGCAATTCGTGGCGCCCGGAGTGCACGCGCAGCTGATGGCCAAATTGCGGAGCTGAACCCAGGAGAACACCATGAAAATTTTATTGCCGGTCGATGGTTCGGAACTGTCTCTGGAGGCGGTGCGTTTTGCCGTGCGCCTGCTCAAAAATGGTCTGCAAGGCACGGTGGTGCTGGCCAATGTGCAGGAGCCCGCCACACTGTATGAGCTGATCGTGGCCCACGATCCCGAGGTCATCGACCGGGTGAGTGCAGAAGCGGGCTTGCATACGCTGGCAAGCGCGCAGGCCCTGCTTGACGCTGCCGCGGTGGGCTACGAGTGTGAAGTGGCAAAGGGGGATCCGGCGCACACCATCATTGACATTGCAGAGCGCTTTGCGTGCGACATGGTGGTGATGGGGGCCCGCGGTACCAGCGCCCTGCGCAGCGCGATGATGGGCTCGGTTTCCAATGAAGTGCTGCACGCCAGCAGCGTGCCGGTGGTCATCGTCAAGGCCGCGGAAGAAGCCAGCAGCAGTGACTGAAACCCTGCGTATGCCAATAGAGACTGTGTGACTCAGGACGACGCTGGCATTCAGCGTAGCGGCATAAAGGAGGAGCGAAGCGGGGGACAGCCGCGGAGCTGAGTGCTGCGCCGCCCTGAGTCCCGAAGTGTCTTCATGCATTCGGCGGCTCAGGCCATGGCCGCTGTGCATCGCGCAGCAACTCAAAGGCGCGGCTGATCCGCAGCACGCCCAGATCGTCAAACCGGCGCCCGGCAATTTGCAGGCCGATGGGCAGGCCAGCCTCCGTGTAACCGCAGTTGATGCTGGCCGCAGGCTGTTCCGACATGTTGAAGGGCACGGTGAACGCAATGTGCTCCAGCGGGCGCAGCGGATCGTTGGTGGGCGAGGGCAGTTCGGCCGCGAATGCCACGTTCGGTGCTGTGGGCGAGATCACGAAGTCATAGGGGGTGCACGCCCTGACCGTGGCCAAGCGTGTGGCGTGGAACTGGCTCATGGCGACAAAGGCTGCGGTGCCTGACATGTCTTTCACACTGTCGGCCCAGGTGCGGATGTAGGGCAGCACCGTGTCGCGCCGGTGTGCGGGCAAGGCCGCCAGGTCCAGGTGCGAGCGCATGCGCCATGCGTGGTCCATGCCGTCGAGCATCTGGCGTGTGAAGAAGGGCTCCATGGGTTCGACGATCGCGCCTGCGTCGTCGAGCAGCGTGGCCGCATGCAGCACGGCGTCGCGTACTTCCGGGTCCACGGCCAGGCCGCAGCCCGCGTCGATCAGCAAGCCAATGCGCAGGCCCCGCAGGTGCTCGATGGCGCCTTCCCAATCGTCCCACGCCACCTGCGCCGGTGGCAGGCTCATGCTGTCGCGGGCATCGGGGCGGCTTAGCACCTGCATCATCAGCGCAGCATCGGCCACGCGGCGGGTCATGGGGCCGGCAGCACGTCCGGTATAGGGTGGGTCGATGGGCACACGGCCCAGACTGGGTTTGAGGCTGTAGATGCCGCACCAGCTGGCTGGCAGGCGCAGGGAGCCGCCAATGTCGGTGCCCATGTGCAGTGGGCCGTACCCGGCTGCAGCTGCTGCGCCGCCACCGGCACTGGAGCCGCCCGGGGTTTTGCTAAGGTCCCACGGGTTGCGGGTCAGCGGGTGGAAGGTGGAGACACCCGAGGACAGCATGCCGTAATCGGGCATGGTGGTCTTGCACACCATCACTGCACCCGCTTCGCGCAGCCGCGCTGCTGGCGGCGCATCGGCTGGCGCGGGCGCGGTGTCGGTGGCTAGCGTGCCCAGCGGTGTGGGATCGCCCCGGGTGGCGATGTTTTCCTTGAGGGTCACGGGCACACCGTCGAGCGCGCCGGAGGGCTCGTCCGCACGCCAGCGGGCCTCGGAGGAACGCGCCTGCTCCAGCGCTTTTTCGGGGCGCAGCAGGTAGCTGGCGCACAGGTGCGGCTCCCACTGTGCGATGTGGTCCAGGACGGCTTGCGTCACTTGGACCGGGGACAGGCTGCGGTTGCGGTACGCGGCCAGCAAGGCGCTGGCGTCCCACGCGTGCAGGGGCAAAGAGGGATCGTGGGGTGTAGGCATGGCAGCAGGTAGGGTTTGTCGGCGGGGGCAAACCATTATGGCGCTGGCGGCGATAATTGCGACATGGAGAAAACGCTGTGGCGCTGATCATTACCGACGAATGCATCAACTGTGATGTGTGCGAGCCCGAGTGCCCGAACGAGGCGATATTTCTGGGGCTGGAGATCTACGAGATTGACCCCACCAAATGCACCGAGTGCGTAGGCCATTTCGATGAGCCCCAGTGTGTGCAGGTGTGCCCGGTGGCCTGCATTCCGGTGAACCCCCAGTTTGTTGAAGACAAGGAAACGCTGTGGCAGAAATACCGGCGTCTGCAGGCGCTGGCCAAGCCCGCGTCTGCTGCCTGACGCGGGTGGTGCGCTAGTCTTTTTTCTTGCTGTCCGGTGCGGACTTGGCGGTGAAGAATTCGGGTTCCTTTTTCTTGTGCCTTGACTTCTTCTTGTCGCCTTCGTCGGGTTCGGACTTAGGTTTGGCTGCGTCTTTGGTTGTCGTTTTGCTGGCAGCTTTGCCTTGGGCAAGAGCCTCTTTTTCCTCTTTCAGCCGCACCTTTTCCATGTCTTTGGCGCGTTGCATGTCGCGCTGGGTGGCTTTGTCTGCCTCCAGTTTGTCTGTTTTGCTGCGTGCATCGTCCGCATTCACAGGGACGGCGCCGTCGCACGGTGTCTGGCTGTAGGTTGTGCCGCAGCGGTATACGGTTTTCTGGGCTATAGCCACCGTGGATATTGCGCAGATAGCTATAAAAAACGTAGCAAATTTGAACAGGTTTCTCATGGTTCAGTCCTCTCGGGTTCGGCTGGGAGTGCGGGTTTCTCGGGCTTGGGCGGCTTGGGGCGCGGGGGCTTGCTGGTATGGATCAGCATGGTGGCCTTGTCCATGTCGCCGGCCATCAGGTGCGGCAGCGCTTTGAGCGTGCGGTCGATGCACTGGTCAATGGCGATGCGGTGGTCCAGCATGGGTTTCTTGAGCACCCAGTTCACCACTTCGGACTTCACGCCGGGGTGGCCCACGCCGATGCGCAGGCGCCAGTAGTCGTCGGTACCCATTTGCGCATGGATGTCACGCAGGCCATTGTGTCCGGCATGGCTGCCGCCCAGTTTGAGCTTGGCCTCGCCGGGGGCGATATCCAGCTCGTCATGCACCACCAGCATTTCCTGCGGTGCAATCTTGAAAAACCTGGCAAGGGCGGCCACCGATTTTCCCGAGAGGTTCATGAAGGTTTGTGGCTCCAGCATCCAGACGGTCTGGCCATTGATCACGGTGCGTGCCACCAGTCCGTAGTAACTTCGGTCCATCGCCAGGGACACTTTGAGCTGGCGTGCCAGCGCGTCGATCCACCAGAACCCGGCGTTGTGGCGGGTGGCTTCGTATTCAGGGCCGGGATTGCCCAGGCCAACAAAGAGCTTGATCATGTGGATCGAAATGGTAGAGCAAAAATGGGCAGCACCAAGAAAAACGGCCCACCGAAGTGGGCCGTAGCAATAAAAGGCGTGAGCCGATTATTTCTTGGCGGCGGGAGCCTTGGCAGCCGGAGCAGCCTTGCCACCCTTGGCAGGGGCTGCAGCGGCGGCGGCATCGGCAGCAGGAGCCGCTTCTACCGCGCCAGCAACCGCCACAACCGAGACGATCACGGGGTTGTTCTTGCCGTGGGTCACAGCGGTCACGCCCTTGGGCAGAACGATGTCAGCCAGGTGCAGGGACTTGCCCTTCTTCAGACCGCTGAGGTCCACTGCCACGAACTCGGGCAGGTCCTTGGGCAGGCACAGCACGTCGATTTCGGTCACAACGTGGTTGGCGATGCAACCATCGGTCTTGACTGCGGGGGACAGTTCGTCACCGCTGAAGTGCAATGGCACCTTCATGTGCAGCTTGGTGTTTTCGTCCACGCGCTGGAAGTCGATGTGCAGAACCAGTTGTTTGAAGGGGTGCATTTGCACATCACGCAACAGAACCTTGTGTTCCTTGCCGCCCAGTTCCATGTCCAGCACGGAAGCGTGGAAAGCCTCTTTCTTCAGGGCGTGCCACAGGGCGTTGTGATCGAGTTCGATCAGGGTGGTGTCGGTGTTGCCACCGTACACGATACCGGGCGTACGGCCGGTGATGCGGAGACGGCGGCTCGCACCCGTGCCCTGCTTGGCGCGCTCAAAAGCGACAAATTTCATAACTTACTCCAATAGGAAGTCCACCGCGACCAGTGTGACTCCGGTTTAATAAAGGCGCCTTGGTGCTGCACTATGCAGTGGCGCCCGCTTTTCGTCCCAGATCAGAACTGCTTCTGCAGAAACCTCAAAAGAGGTTTTCCTGATCCGAGAACAAACTCATCACCGACTCGCCCTTGGCAATGCGCATGATTGTTTCGGCAATCAGCGGTGCCACGGAGAGCTGGCGAATTTTCTGGCACTGCGCAGCGGCAGCGCTCAGAGGAATGGTGTTGGTCACAACGACCTCATCCAGGGCATCGCCCTGGGAGATGCGCTCGATGGCCGGACCCGAAAAAATGGGGTGCGTGCAATAGGCGTAGACCTTCTTGGCACCGCGTGCCTTCAGCACTTCGGCGGCTTTCACCAGAGTGCCGGCGGTGTCGATCATGTCGTCCATGATGACGCAGTTGCGGCCATCGATTTCACCGATGACGTGCATCACTTCGGACACATTGGCCTTGGGGCGACGCTTGTCGATGATGGCCAGATCGCAATTGAGCTGCTTGGCCAGGGCGCGGGCACGCACCACGCCACCGACGTCCGGAGACACGACGATCAAGTCTTCGTAATTCTTCTGGCGCAGGTCGCCCAGCAAGACGGGGGATGCATAAATATTGTCTACCGGGATATCGAAGAAACCCTGGATCTGGTCTGCGTGCAGGTCCATGGTCAGCACGCGGGCCACGCCCACAGCCTGCAGCATGTTGGCGACCACTTTGGCAGTAATCGGCACGCGACTGGAGCGGGGACGGCGGTCCTGGCGGGCGTAGCCGAAATAGGGGATGACTGCGCTGATGCGTTCGGCCGATGCACGCTTGAGCGCATCGACCATGATCAGCAATTCCATCAGGTTCTCGTTGGTGGGCGCGCAGGTACTCTGCACCACGAATACATCGCGGGCACGCACGTTCTGGTTGATTTCAACGGTGACTTCACCATCCGAGAAGCGGCCTACAGTGGCCGATCCCAGGGAAATGCCGAGATGGCGGGCAATTTCCGCAGCCATGCCAGGATTGGCATTGCCGGTGAAAACCATGAAATCCGGGGGGGTAGGTGCCTGCATGCGGGTTCCAGCGAAGAAATTGGGTTTATGTCGTCACAATGCGCGCAGTGTTGCCGGACCAGCCCGAACAACAATTTGGCAGGGGAGGAAGGATTCGAACCTTCGCATGCTGGAATCAAAATCCAGTGCCTTAACCAACTTGGCGACTCCCCTACACAGGTTGACAGCTAAAAGCTGCCCACCGCTAAACCGTTTAGCTAAACCATTTATTTAGCCGTCGCTGTGTGCCCACCCCACCAGAGGATGAACATCCAAACTGCTGCATTGCCTGACCTGGAATGACTCGGATAGGTTGGCCGAATCCCAGAGTACACCATGCGGCAAGTGCGCAAACACCGCACTTCCAGAGCCTGTCATCCGTCCATTCAGTCCCTGGCTTTCAAGCCACGTAAGGGCTTGATTGACACCGGGACAAAGTCTCTGGGCAACGGCTTGCAAGTCATTTCGGCCATACTCAAAAATATTTCTGAATGTATTTCCGAAAGCGTTCGCAGCGAAGCCTGAAATTATAGCAGGCTCTGAGTCGCGTTTCAACGTCGGGTCAGAGAAAATCATCCGGGTGTCCAATCCGGCGTCTGGTTTGACCACCAGAAAGTTGGCTTTGGGAAGGGCCATGGGGGTGATTTTTTCCCCGATGCCTTCCACCCACGCGTGGTGGCCACACAGGAAGAAAGGGACGTCCGCGCCCAACGACAGTCCAATGCGCTGCAGGGCTTGCAGTGACAAATTGCAGTTCCACAACCGGTTGAGTGCCAGCAGTGTGGACGCTGCATCCGATGAGCCACCACCCATGCCGGCCTGTGCCGGGACCGATTTGGCCACGCCGATATGCACACCTTCTGTGCAGCCTGTGGCCTGCTGCAGGGCGCGTGCCGCGCGCGTGCACAGGTCATCTTGCGGGAGGGGTGCGGTCAGGTCTTCGCGGGTGATCTGGCCATCGGTGCGTCGCTCAAAGTGCAGCGTATCGCTCCAGTCGATCAGCATGAAGACCGATTGCAGCAAATGGTAGCCGTCATCGCGCCGCCCGGTGATGTGCAGGAACAGGTTCAGTTTGGCCGGGGCAGGAATGTCGTAAAGCGACTGCATGGCAGGATTATCGGGTGCGCAGGTGGCTGCCGTTTACTGGTCGAGGATGATCTTGAGCTCTGCCGCATTGGTGGCCGACAGGCGCCGTGCGTTGAGCCGGCCATGGGGGATTTCCGAAAGATCGGCTTCCCATTCCTGCGCGACTGCCGGCTGGCCTTGCAGCCAGGCGAACAGACTGGTCACGGGGAGGTCTGTACCCATGGCATGGCGGACCAATGCAGAGAGGGATTCAAATTGCTGCACGCCCCCATTGCTGGATTGCAGTGTGGCGGAAGTAGCATCCCATTGCATACGCGCCAGTGTGCTGCCCAGTACGGTCGTCAGCACCAGGCTGCCCGCCTGGGTACTGCCCTGGAGTTCGAAGTTGGCCGTCATGGCCTGCACCGGTGTGCTGTAGACCTTGAGCGCCAGCCGGCCTTGCCAATGGGTGACTTCGGAGTCATTTGGGGCTCTAGCCCCCGGAACACTTGCGCATCCAGCTACAAAAAACATAGCAATCAACAGCAGAAGCTGCCATGCCTTCCGGGTCCGGGTTGTCACGGTTTGTTCAGCCGGCGCATGGTTTCCAGCAGGGTTTCATTGTCGGGGTTCAATGCCTTGCCTTCGGCCCAGAGGCTGGTTGCGTCATCGCGGCGGTTCAGGTTCCAGAGCACCTCACCCAGATGGGCCGCAATTTCCGCATCGGGGCGCGCCTTGTAGGCGTCATTGAGGATACGCAGAGCTTCCTGAAGATTGCCGCTGCGGAACTCCAGCCAGCCCAGGCTGTCCAGGATGTAGGGGTCTTGGGGTGCCAATTCCAGCGCCTTGCCGATCAGTGCACGGGCCTCCGTCAGTCGCGTATTGCGATCCGCCAGCGAATACCCCAGTGCGTTGTAGGCATGGTGGTAGTCCGGCTTGGTGGCAATCACCTGGCGCAGCAGGCTTTCCATTTCGGCTGGTTTGCCAATCTTTTCTGCAGCCATGGCCTGTTCGTACATCAGCTCCACATCCTCGGGCGAGCGTTTTGCCGCTTCGACCAGCACGGCGTAGGCCTCGTTGTACTGTTTGTAGTCTCTCAGCAATTGCACCTCGGCCATCACCTTGGTCCGTGCGTCTTCGGGTTGTTTTTCCGGCATATCGCGCAGCAGTGCCCGCGCTTCTGCCATCTTGCCCTGGCGTGCCAGGAGCGATGCTTTGCGACCCTGGATGCGCACTGCTTCCGCCGGGCTGTCAATGTTTTGCAGGTAGGCCAGTGCCTCGTCAAAGCGCTGCCCCTGTTCTGCCATCTGGGACAGCAGCAGATAGGCCTGAACTACGCCGCGCTCTGTGCCTTGTGCCGCTTCTGCGGGGGAAGACCTGCGCAATTCCACATATTTTTTGAGAGAGGTGGTTGCTGCGTCGAATTGCCGATTCTGGAACTCCAGCGACCCCAGTACCAGCCAGCCGTCTGCGAGGCCGGGCAATTCACGTGTGACCTGCTGGGTCTGGCTGTAGGCTTCCGGCACACGCTTGGCAACTGCGAGGCGTCGTGCGTACTCCAGACGCAACTCGGGCTGTGCCTTGCCCTGCATGTACTTTTGCACCATGTCTTCGGCTGCGGGAGCCTTGGCATCCCACAGATTCAGGGCCAGCGTGGCGATTTCATCGGACTGCGCATTGAAAGTGGTGCCCCTGCGTGCGGCATTGAGCGCGCCGTCGGTGTTGCCCGCAAGAAGACGCATGGTTCCTACCGCAGCCCACGCGGCAGCCCCGGTGGTCTTGTTGCTCAGATCCGGTGTAAGCGCCCGCTCGATGGCGCTGGCAGCCTGTGCCCTGTCGGTGGCACGGGCCAGATAACGGGGCAGCAGGCTGATGGTGGCAATGCGTGCAGGCCCCTGCGTGTTGGCCAGCTCTTTCCTGAGCGGGTCTACCGTATCGGAAATCCGGTTCAGTCCAATCAGAATCTGCAGCACATACCGGTTGGCATGCTGGGAGGCCGGAAAAGCCTGTGACCAGGCCTGCGCTGCTGTCAGTGCCGATTCCCCGCTGCGCGCCCCCAATGCCAGTACTACGGCGCGCTCATACAGCTGCTCCGAGTTGGCCTTGCGTGCGGCGTCCAGCATCAGGGCGTAGGCGGACGAAGCATCGCCGCGCTGCGCGCTGATCTCTCCCACCAACAATTGGTAAAACAGCTCACTGCCCAGGACCGAGTTCGAGACGGGCGTTGCCTGCTCTTCAGCGCCAGCGCTGCTGCAGACCAGGGGGAAGAGGAGTGCCAGAGTGGCGAGACGCTTGAATCGTGACATCGGACCATAATAATCCAACCCCGCTCCCCCTGTTTGCCACCGGAAATGCCATGCCCGAATTGCCCGAGGTAGAAGTAACCCGCCTGAGCTTTGCCGACCGCATTGCCGGTGCACGCATTGAATCGCTGCGCATGGGCAAGCCCCTGCGGTGGCCGCTGGGGGTGGAGCCTGAACGTCTGGTGGGCCAGCAAGTGCTGGGTGTGCGCCGACGGGGCAAATACCTCTTGATCGATTTGAGTGACGGGCTGCTACTGCTGCACCTGGGCATGTCAGGCAGCTTGTCCTTCGGGCAGAACCTGGGCCCGCCGGGCGTGCACGA
The DNA here is from genome assembly GCA_963205375.1 of Pseudomonadota bacterium. Lineage (GTDB taxonomy): Bacteria > Pseudomonadota > Gammaproteobacteria > Burkholderiales > Burkholderiaceae_C > Allorhodoferax. The sequence continues at coordinate 4,085 of CAUJJV010000113.1, read as the reverse complement.
CCACTGCGATTTGCGCACCAGCCAGGGCGTGCTGCGACTCAACGACCCGCGCCGATTCGGCGCAGTGGTGTTTGCGGATGGGGAGAATGCTCCGGTCGCCCAGAAGCTGCTGGGCAGGCTGGGCGTGGAGCCTCTGGGTGTAGCGTTTGATTTGCAACAGTTTGTAACCGCACTCAAGGGGCGCAAGGCACCCATCAAGCAGGTGTTGCTGGCCGGCGATGTGGTGGTGGGCGTGGGCAATATCTACGCCTCCGAGGCCCTGTTTCTTGCCGGTATCCGGCCCACTACACGGGCCTGCAGGATCAGCCGTGTGCGCGTTGCCGGTCTGAGAGAGGCCATTCAGAACGTGCTGGCGCGTGCGGTAGAGAAGGGCGGAAGCACGTTGCGCGACTTCTCCAACGCCCAGGGTGAATCGGGCTATTTCCAGCTGGAGGCCATGGTGTATGGCCGTGAGGGGGCGCCCTGCAGGGTTTGCGGGACGCCCATCAAGGCCATCCGCCAGGGGCAGCGATCCACGTTTTTCTGCCAGGTGTGCCAGAAAAGCTGAGCACAGCCGGGCACCAGAGTGCTATATTTGATCGCTTCTAGGGGAGACTCTTGGTTACTTCATTCAACGATCAATTTGACCAGCATGGTGTGTGGCGACGTGAATTTGCGCTGCGCCTGAAGTTGCTGGCTGAATGGTTGAAGGACCATGACCTGCTCGACGCAGCAGTGGAAGAGCGTTTGCGGCGTCTGGAGACCCAGGTACGTTCCGACAAGGTGATGGTGGCATTTGTTGCGGAATTTTCCCGGGGCAAGTCCGAGATGATCAACGCCATCTTCTTTGCGGGTTACGGGCGTCGCATCATGCCCGCCAGCGCAGGCCGCACCACCATGTGCCCCACCGAAATGGGCTACGACTCTGATGTGCCTCCCTGCCTTCGCCTGTTGCCCATTGAAACCCGGTTGCAGCCGCAGGCACTGATGGAGTGGCGCATGGCGCCCGAGAAGTGGACGCGCATCGACCTCGACGTCAACAATCCCCAGCAACTGGCACTGGCACTGGAAAAAGTGGCAGAGACGCGCCTGGTCACCCAGGACGACGCCCGGGCGCTGGGCTTCTGGAACAGCCAGTCGCCCGAAGACAACCCGCTGGTGGACGCACAGGGCATGGTCGAAGTGCCCAAGTGGCGCCATGCACTGATCAACATTGCCCATCCCTTGCTCAAGCAGGGGCTGGTGATTCTGGACACGCCCGGCCTCAATGCCATTGGTGCCGAACCCGAACTCACCGTCAGCCTGATTCCGCAGGCCCAGGCCGTGGTGTTTATCCTGGGGGCCGATACCGGCGTTACCAAGTCCGACCTGTCCATCTGGCGGGAACATCTGGTCAATGAATCCGGTGGTGACGACAACCGCCTGGTGGTGCTCAACAAGATCGATACTCTGTGGGACGAGCTGAGTTCCCCCGGGCAGATCAAGGCGCAGATCGAGCGCCAGAAGCGCAGCACCGCGGAAATTCTGGGCGTCTCGCCCGAGCGGGTGATTGCGGTTTCTGCCCAGAAGGGCCTGGTCGCCAAGGTCACCAGTGACGCAGCCTTGCTGGAGCAAAGCTGCCTGCGCCAACTCGAAGACGTGCTGGGTCAGGGGGTGCTGGGCCGCCGGCAGACAATTCTCGGTGCGGCCATGGCACAGGGCATCTCCGATTTGCGTGCGGAAACCGGGCGGGTCATCAACATTCGCAAGCGTGACCTCACCGAACAGACCATGGAGCTCAAAGGGTTGCAGGGAAAAAATGCCTCTGTGATCCGCCACATGCGTACGCGCATTTCGCAGGAGCAGGCCGAGTTTGACCAGGGTGGCGCGAAGATCCATGCGGTGCGTTCTGTGCACCTGAAGTTGCTGCGCGAAGTGTTTGCCATTCTGGGCCCGAAAGTGCTCAAGGCGGAAATGGCCCAGCTGACCGATTCGCTGATGCAAAAGGGTCTCAAGTTGGGTGTCAAACGCTCGTATGGCGAAACCTTTGACCGCCTGCGCGCCAACCTGAACCGGGTGCAGGGCCTGACGGGCGAAATCCAGAACATGCTGGCAGCCACCTTCCGCCAGCTCAATGCGGAGTATGGTTTTTCGCTGCAGGCGCCTGCCGAACCCCAGATGGAAGCCTACTTGAAGGATCTGGACATGGTTGAGCGTAGCCACCTCCAGTACCTGGGCATTGGCAATGCATTCAAACTGGCGCAACCGGAGTTTGCCGACCGGCTGGTGCGTGCACTGTCCACGCGTTTGCGCGCGGTGCACGAGACAGCGCTCGGTGAAGTGGAACTCTGGAGCAAGTCAGCCGCTGCGCAACTCGACGCACAGTTGCGCGAGCGCCGCCGCAATTTCTCACGTCGCATCGAGGCGATTGACCGCATCCAGCAGGCCGCAGGCGGGCTGGAAGAGCGCATCCGCGAAATCGATGTGCAGGAAGCCACACTCGACCAGCTCGACATCAAGCTGGTGGAGCTGACCGACTACCTGATCTCGTCGAACGACACGCACGCACTGTCCACGGAACTGGAGTTCGCCTGAGCGGTACTTCGCCGCAAGGCGATTTCGCAGCGCAGGTCGTCCAGTGGCAAAAGGTCCACGGACGCAATAGCCTGCCCTGGCAGAACACGCAGGATCCCTACCGGGTCTGGCTGTCTGAAATCATGCTGCAGCAAACGCAGGTGGTGACAGTCAAATCCTACTTTGCGCGCTTCATCGAACGCTTTCCCGATGTGCAATCTCTGGCCCATGCCACGCTGGACGATGTGCTGGGCCTCTGGAGTGGCCTGGGCTACTACAGCCGGGCGCGCAACCTGCACCGCTGCGCCCAGCAGGTCGTGGCTGAGCACGGCGGCGCATTTCCCCGCGATGCACTGACACTGGCCACGCTATCGGGCATTGGTCGCTCCACTGCCGCCGCCATTGCGTCCCTGTGTTTTGGCGAGCGCGTGGCCATTCTGGATGCCAACGTCAAACGCGTGGTGACGCGTGTGCTGGGTTTTGATGCCGATCTGGCTCTGGCAGCGAATGAGCGTGCGCTGTGGGACGCGGCGACAGGGTTGTTGCCGCGTGGCAAACATGCGCTGGTGCAGATGCCGGGTTACACCCAGGGCATGATGGATCTGGGCGCAACGGTGTGCTTGCCCAGAAAACCCGACTGTGCCCAGTGCCCGGTGCAAGCGCGCTGTGCTGCTTTCGCCGCAGGTGACCCGACCCGTTACCCGGTACGCACCCGCAAACTCAAGCGCAGCAGCCAGTCGCTGTGGCTACTGTGGGTGCAACGTGAGGATGGCGCTGTGTGGCTGGCGAAGCGACCCACGCCGGGCGTGTGGGCGGGGCTGCAGTGCTTCCCGCTGTTTGACGATGAAGCGGCATTGCTGTCCGCGCTGCCGCAGCGTTGGAGAAGTGCCGTGCAACTGCTACCCACGGTCACCCATGTGCTGACACATAAAGACCTTTTTCTGCATCCAGCCCGCGTAGATATTACGCAGGAAGCTATCAATTTAGGAGCGGGTGACTGGTTCGAACCTGCCCGCTGGGCGGCGGCCGGCTTGCCCGCACCGATCCGCAAGCTGCTCGAAAACGGCTGAGCGACGAGGCTACAGCGCGTCCATCTCGCGGTGGCGCTTGAGCGTGGTCCAGTCCGCACTGAAGCGCTGGGCCAACCGTTCCACCAGGTACACCGAGCGATGCTGTCCGCCGGTGCAACCAATGGCCACTGTCACATAGCTGCGGTGGTCGCGCGCCAGGGCATCCAGCCAGTTGTCCAGAAAGTGGGTGATGTGCTGCAGCATCAGGTCCACTTCGGGCTGCTGTTCCAGATAGTCGATCACCGGCTGGTCGCGTCCCGTCAGGTGCTTGAGGCCTGGCTCATAGTGCGGGTTGGGCAGCATGCGCACGTCAAACATGTAGTCGGCATCGGTCGGCACGCCGCGCTTGAAGGCGAAAGACTCAAACACCAGCGTCAATTGCCCGCCGGGTGAGGACACCAGGGTTTTGACATAGCCCTGCAACTGCGACGGGCGGATGATGCTGGAGTCAATCACATGGGCCTGCTCCCGCAGGGCGGCCAG